>DASYTX010000055.1:0-5640 GCA_036001865.1 Terriglobales bacterium | reverse complement strand
CGGGCGTCTGTCCCTTCCAGATGATCTCAAAGAAGGCGAAATAACCCCAATACACGCAGAACAGCAACAGCACCACGACGGCGGGCGCGATCGTCGACGGAATCCAGTTCAACGGCGGCCGCAAGAAGGCGGCCGTCAGAGCGAGTACCACATAAAGGATGAACTGCAGTAGAGTATCGAAGGCGAGGGCGAGGAAGCGGCTGCCAATTCCTGCCAGCGGAAGCTCCAGGGCGATTTGCTCCGGAGTGTCGATGGTCAATTTGTCCAGCGAGCTCACCTGTGATCTCCACTAAGTGGCTGGAAAAGCGCAAGGCCCATTGGGACCGCCTGGAGAAGCTGCTGGATCAGAGCAGCAGCAAGGGTCTGCGCTCGCTCACTCGCCAGGAATTGCAAGACCTGGGCCTGCTCTATCGTCAGATTGCCGCCGACTTGGCCGTCATCCGCGAGGACTCGAGCTCGGTGCACTTCGCCCGCTATCTCAATCAGCTACTCGCGCGGGCTCACAATATCATCTATTCAGGCCGCAAGACGAACCCGCGGGCGGCGCTGACCTTCTTCTGGGACACCTACCCCGGTATCTTCCGCGCCCACCTTAATTACTGTCTGACGGCGCTCATAGTGTTCTTGGGAGCGGGCGTCTTTGGCACCCTTCTGACTCTGCAGGATCCCGACTTCCAGCTTCGCATCCTGGGCCCGCGCATGGTGGAAACCATCGAGCGGCGCGAGATGTGGACCCATTCCATCCTTGCCATCAAGCCGCTGGCCTCCAGCGCCATCATGACCAACAACATGAGCGTGGCATTCACCACGTTTGCCGCCGGCATCACCTTCGGAGTGGGCACACTTTTCCTGTTGGGGTTCAACGGCATGATGATGGGAGTGATCGCTGCGGCCTGCTGGATTGCCGGGATGAGCCTCAAACTATGGAGCTTTGTTGCCCCTCATGGCGTGCTTGAGCTGCCAGCAATTTTCATCGCTGGCGGGGCGGGACTGCGGCTTGCCCAAGGCCTGCTCTTTCCCGGGGTGCTGCCGCGGCGGGACTCTCTCGCCCGCGCCGGCGCCGGTGCCGTCAAGCTGGTGGTGGGGACGATTCCGATGCTGGTGATCGCGGGCGTGGTGGAAGCGTTTGTGTCGCCCACCAACCTTCCGGTATCGCTGAAGTTTGCGATGGCGGCGGCGCTGTTCGCCATGCTGGGGGCCTACCTCTGGTGGCCGGCCAAGCGCGCAGCGAAATCCGAAGTCAGGCCAGGCTGAGCTCGCGCAGCTTACAAGCGGTTACGCTCCTTTACTTCAAGGTAGGAATTCACCAGCACCGTGGAAAGCACACGCGAGTTGACCTCCATGGCAAGGACGCCGCGCTCGCGCAAGCGGGCCAGCAGAAGCTCACGGCGCAGGCCTACCTCCTGGGCGGCAGTGGTCTGAAACATTTGTGCGACGTCTTCGGGACGCTGGGCGGCAAGCGCTTCAAGGTCAGGCTGGCCAATGGCCACAAACAGAACGAGGTGAGTTGGCATCATCTGAGCTGCGGCTTCGACCACCTCCGGCGTGGTGGCGGTTTCCGCGAGGTCGGTGAGCCAGACCACGAGGCTGCGGCGCTTCTGCGTGCCCCGCAGCACGCCGGCAGCGCGCAGGTGATCGGCTTCCGAACCTTCTTCGCGCGCCACCGCTAGAGCTTCGACCACGTGCCGCAGGTGGGCGCCACCGGTCGCCGGCAGGAGACGGTGGCGAACGTCGCGCCCGTAGGCCAGCAGCCCGACCCGGTCGCCAGAATAGAGCGCCACTTGTGCCAGACTCAGGCCGGCGTTGGCGGCATAGTCCAGCTTGCTCAGTCCGCCGACGCGCGCACGCATCAAGCGGCCGCAATCGACCACAATCCAGATCGTCTGGCTGCGCTCGATCTGGTAGACGCGGCTGACCAGCTTGCCGCGTCGCGCACTGGCTGTCCAGCAGATGTTGCGGAAGTCGTCGCCAGGGCGGTACTCGCGCAGGCTTTCGAACTCCCTGCCGGCGCCGCGGATGCGCGTGTAGCGTTTTTCCAATTCGATTTGCCGGCTGCGCACCAGGTAGATGGAATGACGGCGCGCTTCCTCGAGGTTGGGGTACACGCGGACGGTTTGCGGGATGCGCGCCCGTGCCCAGCGCCGGGCCAAGCGCAAGGGGCTTTCGTAACCGATGTACGCATCGGCCAATGTGACGTCGCCCCGTCGTCCCGGCTGGATCTGGTACGAAGCGCTGGCTTCTCCGCGCGCAGGAGCGCGGAGTTGGACTTCGGGGACCTCAGTGCGCAGCTCCGGCGGTATGTCGTCGACGATGGTGGCATGAACTCCCGTGGACGCTGAGTTTTCGAGCGTGATCTCAACCTCGGCGGGGACCGACAAAGCGACCGGCGTACGCCACGAGCGCCGCACCAGCAAGTGCTCCGGGCGTGGCAAACGCGTGAGATCGGCAAGCCAGGCGAGCAGCACGATGGCATCCCACGCCAGTATCGCGTAGGCAAACCGCGGCTGAATGAACGCCGGCCCCAGCCAGACCAGGCCAATCAGCAACAACAGAAAGAAGCGCTGACCAAAAGCTACGCTGAGGCGTTTGTAGTTTTGTGCGCGTCCCTCAACGGTCGCGGGCACGAGGGTTGCGCCACCGTTCACTTCGGTACCTCGACCGCGCGCAGCACATCCTGAATGACCTGGTCAGGCGTGATCCCTTCCAGATCTGCTTCGGGTTTCAAGACCAAACGGTGCCGCAGCACGGGCAGCGCCGCGGACTTGACATCATCGGGGATGAGGTAGTCGCGGCCATCCATGGCGGCAATCCCCTTGGCTACCGCCATCAGACTGATGGCCGCTCGCGGACTCGCGCCTAGTGAAAGCGACAGCCAGTCGCGCGTCCGTCGCGCCACCTGCACGATGTAGCCGAACAACGCCGGCTCAACTTTTACTGCGCTGGTCTCCTGCTGGGCCTGCGCCAGCAGCTCGGGTTCGACCGCCACAAGCTCCATCCGGTCAAGTTCGCGCGAATCGAAACCTTCCTGGACATTGGAAAGAAGCTGCACTTCCTGCTCAGCTTCCGGATAGCCGGCTAGGACCTTCAGAAGGAAGCGGTCCAACTGCGCTTCGGGCAGCGGATAAGTGCCTTCGAACTCCACCGGGTTCTGCGTGGCAAACACCGTAAAAAGTGGGGAGAGCTGGTGGCGCGTGCCGTCGATGGTGACCTGATGTTCCTCCATGCACTCCAACAGCGCGGCCTGGGTCCGGGGCGGCATGCGGTTGACTTCGTCGACCAGCAGCAGGTCGGTGAAGACTGGCCCGGCGTGAAACTGAAAGGCGCTGGTCGCCATGTTAAGCACGTTGGTGCCGGTGATGTCGGCAGGCATGAGGTCGGAGGTGCATTGCACGCGCTGAAATTTCAGGCGCAACAGGCGCGAAAGCGTCTTCACCGCCAGCGTCTTGGCGATGCCGGGCACACCCTCCAGCAGCACGTGGCCCTTGCACAGCAGTGCCAGCAGGCACTGCTTGCGCAGTTCCTCCTGGCCGACGACCACCTTGCTCATTTCAGTCTGGAGATGCGTGAGCAGCTTCGGGACTGCTTCCATCAGGGTTTCTCCACGCGAGAGGCCGGGATAAGTTTCAGCTTGAGCCCATACTCATGCAGCGAACGCACCAGCCGCAGGGCTTCCTTCTCTGGCAGATCGGCATAGAAGCGCCCCGCCTCGCACTCTTTCAAAGTCGTGGCGAAATCCGGTGCCGGCAGGCCCCAGCGGACCCGCACCGCGTTTTCCAAATCCTCAACGGAGATGTCACCCGCCATTCCTAGCCGCCGTATCAGCAGGTGGCGAAACCTGCGATAGGCGACATCTACTGCGACGGCGGTAGCGTGTGCACGCTGATACAGCCCGCCCAAAGTATCAACGAATTCCAAGGGCGAAAGGCGGGATTCAGCAGCCGGCGCGCGCACCGGTCCGCTGCGCCGGGAGAAGGTCGCAAGCACCGCCAAGGCAAGTAGGGCTAGCTGCGCAAAAAGCCATTTGATCTGGGTTGCGGTGATTGCGGTTACGAGCGAGCGCCGGTGACCGTGGAAGTACTCGTCCCAAAGCACCCGCGTAGCCTGCTTATCACCTAAGCATGCGAGAAAGAACTCCAGGTTGCCGGACTCTTTCAGTCCTGCATTGGTCAGGGGAGTGGCCGAAGCCCACCATAGAATTTCGCCCTTGCCGTGCTGATACTTCACCACGACTACATTGTCCTTGCTCCCGTACAACGGGAGGGCGGGAGAGCTGCCGCTCCAGTACGCCTGCGGCGCCATCGTGATCTCCCCGGCGGCCCGCGCCAGCGAGGATGGAACCATCGCCTTGAAGCGCTGCCATTCCATTGCCCCGAGGACGTTCCAGGTTGAAGCATTGTGCGGCAACATCGTGGCCGCAACCGGGCCGGTGGCGATCAACCGGCCGCCGTCGAATACAAAACGGTGCAGGCGGGCACGCTCTTCCGACGTAGGCACGCTTTCCGGTTCCGTCAGGATCAGCGTGTAGCCCTTCTCTCTCGGCAGCTCCGTCGGTGAGCGCTCCCACCGCTCGACGCGGTAGCCGGTGGCCTGCAGTAAGAGGTATGGCGCCTTGGCGCCCTCCGAGGCGCTCGAATACGTGGTTGGGGCGGTGCGCGCGCTTTCCGTGGGTGGGGAAAAGACCAGCGCCAGCAAGATCAGCCCCACCAACACTCCGCAGGAGACAAGCAGTATCTTGCGGTCGGCCTGGTTCAGCTTGAGCGGCATCCCAGCTTCTCCAATTGCGCCAGGGTTTGCGCGAACAGGCGGGCGTCCGCGTCCTGGCTTCCGTACCACACCACCTCGAACTGGCGAGTAAGTGCCGCCAGGGCGGGCCGGTGCGGGCTGGAAGCAGGCAGGACGCGCAAGTACTCACGAGGAGTGCGGGTGCGATCAGGACGCCATAGTCGCTGCATCTCAAGGAATGCGATGCCCGCCCAATAGGCCAGGTGAATAGCGTTTCGCCAGTCGCCCTGCGCAGCGGCGGCGCGGGCCTCGGCCATCCACTCGCTCCAAGGTTTGGCAGGGGCCGGAAATGTCTGTGGCATGATGCTCTCCATCGCCACACTTCTGCGGAACGATTGAAAGACCCACACCGCCAGCACGCCTACCGCCAGCGCAAGGAAACTCCACACAATGATCCTGCTCACAGTCGGGAATGCTTTGGAGCCGAAGATCCTGCCCAGCAAGTCGAAGAGAAATTGATAGATACGCTGCCGCAGGCGATCCAGCGCGGTGGGGCCGTGGACCTGACGGAACTCGCGGCGCGCCAGAATTTCTTCTAATGTGGCGCGTTCGGAGGCACGATCGGCCGAGGAGTCTTGAAATGCCAGTGCCTCATGGCGCATCAGGGAGAGACGGTCACGAAGCTTGCCGACAACCTCGGCAGCAGGCTTTTGCTGAAGATTGCGCAGCTCAGACGTCAACCATGCGGTGGAAATGTCAAACGCCCGCCCTTCGGTGGCCACCGTCCATTGCGCAGGGATGGTTTCCAGGAGAGGTTGAATCTCAGCCGTGCGCTGCTCGATGCCTTCAGTGGAGGCAAGCAGGCGGTCGAGTTCGGCTGCGAACGCATCGGGCGTCATCGCCGCGGGCGCTTCCGTG
>DASYTX010000054.1:0-3945 GCA_036001865.1 Terriglobales bacterium | reverse complement strand
CCATCCGTTACAATCACCAATAAAATGCAACGCTGGTCGAAGCTCTTCATCCCCACCCTGCGCGATGCCCCGGCCGACGCCGAGGTCGCCAGCCACAAGTTCCTGGTGCGTGCCGGTTACATCCGCCAGCTTGCCGCCGGTATCTACTCCTACCTGTTTCTCGGCCAGCGCGCCCTGCTGAAGATCATCGGCATCACCCGCCAAGAAATGGACAAGATCGCGCAGGAGTTCTTTCTCCCCGAAATCCATCCCCGCGAAATCTGGGAAGCCAGCGGACGTTGGTCGGCCATGGGTGACAACATGTTCCGGCTCAAGGACCGGGGCGGCCGCGACCTCTGCCTGGGCATGACCGAAGAAGAGGTGATGACGGAGATTGCCCGCAAGGAAGTGCGCAGCTACAAGCAGCTGCCGCAGATCTGGTATCAGATCCAGACCAAGTTCCGCGACGAGCCCCGCCCCAAGGGCGGACTGTTGCGCGTGCGCCAGTTCATCATGAAGGACTCGTACTCGTTCGACCTGGATCCCAGCGGCCTCGACGTCTCGTATCAGAAACACTACGACGCCTACTGCCGCATCTTCGACCGCTGCGGCCTGAAGTACATCGTGGTGGAGGCGCATTCCGGGGCCATGGGCGGCTCGCAGTCGCACGAGTTCATGGTCATGACCGATGCCGGCGAGGACCTGGTCGTGAGCTGCCCGCGCTGTGGCTACGCTGCCAACCTGGAGAAGGCGACTTCGCGCGTTGCGCCCGCCCAGGACCTGCCGCAAACTGCCGACCAGCCCGAGCTCGTCCATACTCCCGGAATGAAGACCATCGAGGAGGTCGCGAAATACCTGGGCGTCTCTCCCACGCAGAAGATGAAGACGCTCGCCTACATGGCCATCGAGGAAGATGCTAAGAGCGGCAAGCGCCGCAACCGCCCGGTGATCGCCTTCCTGCGCGGCGACCATCAGTTGAACGAGGCCAAGCTGGTCTCGGTGCTGGAAGGCATGGACTTCCGTCCCATGCATCCCGAGGAGATCCAGGAGACTTTCCGCTCTCCTGCCGGCTTTCTGGGACCGATCGGCATCTCCGCGGCGCAGTCGAAAGACTCAGGCCCCATTGTCCTGGTGGACGAAGCGCTGCGTGGCCGCAAGAACCTGGTGGCCGGCGCTAATAAGGAGGACTATCACCTCCGCAACGTCACTCCGGGGCGCGACTTCCCCGTGGAGCGCTGGGTGGATCTGCGCAGCGTCACCCAGGGCGAAGGATGCCCCAGGTGTGGCGAGCCGCTGCGCGTGGGCAAGGCAGTGGAGATCGGCCACATTTTCAAGCTGGGCTACAAGTATTCCCAATCGATGGGCGCCCGCGTGCTCGACAAGGACGGCCGCGAAGTTACTCCAATCATGGGGAGTTACGGCATCGGCATGGAGCGCATCCTGACCGCCGCAATCGAACAGAGCCATGATGCGGAGGGCTTTTGGCTGCCGCCGCAGGTCGCGCCTTTCGAGGTCCTGGTTACGCCCACCAACATGAGCGATCCCGTCATCTCGCAGGCCGCCGAGGACGTGGCTGGAAAACTTAAGGACGCCGGCTTCGACGTCCTGCTGGACGATCGTGACGAGCGTCCGGGAGTGAAATTCAAGGACGCTGACCTGGTGGGCATCCCATTACGGGTCACTGTTGGCAGAAAAGTTTCCGAAGGCAAAGTGGAGCTGGTGGAACGCTCGACACGTACTACTCACGATGCTAGCATCGGCGACATAGCGACCTCAGTCGGTAACGTGCTCCAGGCTGCCTCCGCGGGCGCTGCTGCCTCCGCACGCAGCGGAGCACCCGTGAAGTAATGAAGAGCCTCAGGGCGCTGTTCGGGGTGTTCGTCGTAGTCGCAAGTTTCTATCTCGCCTGGAAACTCATCCCGCCCTACTTCAACAACTACCAGTTCGAAGACGAAGTGAAGAATGCGGCCTTGATGAACTCCTACAACAACAGGAGTCCGGAGGATATCCGCACCGATTTGGCGAAAAAGGCGGCAGAGTACGACATCCCCCTCAAACCCGAACAGATCAACGTGCAACGCAATGGCAACGAGCTCTCCATCTGGGCCGAGTACACCGTCCATGTGGATTTGCCGGGTTTCCCTTTGGATCTGAAGTTCCGCCCCGCCACCAAGAATAGGCGTATCTGACGTAGAATGATCGGGCGGGCGCACGCGTCCGCCCACCCTGAAGTTGGCAAGCGCTCTGGCCGAAGGAAAGCGATTTCATTAGACTTGGCGCCCGGGGCCTGCTCCGTCCGCATGCCAGACGCCGGATAACACTTTCAGCCCGCGCGCCGTCTTAATGTAAGCAGCCGCTGTTCGAAAACCGTGTCCATTCACATCCGAATCCCGCGCCGCGAGCAACGCCGCCGCAGAAGGGTGTCGCAGAGCTGGTTTGCCGATCCCGTGGTGCGGGTCGCGTTCACCGTCTTCGTGGTGCTCGCCGTGGCCATGCTTGGCGTCTTCACTTACTACTACGTCAAGTATGAGCGCATCATCGACCGGCGCATGAGCGGGCAGATCTTCTCCAATGCCGCCAAGATCTACGCCCGCGCGCGCGAGGTGCGCGTTGGCGACAAAGCCAGCGTGGAGCAGCTCGCTGCCCAGCTACGCCATTCCGGCTACAGCGAGAACGGCGACTCCCGCCTGGGCACCTTCAAGCTGCGCAAATCGAGCATCACCGTTGAGCCCGGGCCCGAGTCCTATCACAGCCCGGAGGGCGCGGTGGTCCGCATCGAAGGCGGCAAGGTGCAGAAGATCGTGACCACCGACCGGCAGCAGGAGTCTCTCGCCGCTTACGAACTCGAGCCCCAACTGGTGACCGCGCTGTTTGAGGGCGAGCAACGTTCCAAGCGCCGGCTCATTACCTACGACGAGATCCCCAAGATGCTGATGGATGCGGTGCTCGCCATCGAAGACCGCCGCTTCTTCCAGCATAGTGGCGTCAACTACTTCCGCCTGGCGGAGGCGGCCTGGATCGACCTGTGGCGCGGCCGGGGCGAGCAGGGCGGTTCCACCCTCACTATGCAGATCGCCCGCGGCTTCTTCCTGACCCCGCAGAAGACCATCAAGCGCAAGCTTGCTGAAATCCTGATCGCGGTGCAGCTCGAGCGCCGCTTCGGCAAACAGCAGATCTTCGAACTCTATGCCAACCAGGTATACATGGGGCAGCGGGGTTCGTTCACCATCATGGGGTTTGGCGAGGCCTCCCAGGCCTACTTCGGAAAGGACATCAAACACCTGACCTTGCCGGAAGCAGCGCTGTTGGCCGCCATCATCCAACGGCCAAATTACCTCTCGCCCTACAAGAACCCGGAGCGCGCCCAGGAGCGCCGCAATTTGGTCCTCCAGGCCATGGTTGAGACCGGCACGCTGACACGCGCCGAAGCCGATCGCGCCAAGGCCGCGCCTCTCAAGCTTGCTCCACCCAACGTCGAGGCCAGCGACGCCCCCTACTTCGTCGATTTGGTCAAGGACATGCTCGTGGCGCGTTTCAACGAGCGCGAATTGAACGAGCAGGCCTACCGCATTTACACCACCCTCGATCCCGAACTGCAGCACGCCGCCGCCGAAGCCGTGCAGGGAGGGATTCAGGCGATCGATGCACGCGTCACCAAGATGCGCACCCGCAAGCGTCGCGTCGGCAGGGGAAAGAATGCGCGGGTGGAGACGACGGTACTGCCCGGACCGTTGCCCCAGGTGGCGTTAGTGGCCATCGATCCGCATACCGGAGAAGTGTTGGCGCTGGTGGGTGGTCGCAACTACGGTTTCAGCCAGTTGAACCACGCCATCGCCCGCCGGCCTACGGGCTCCATCTTCAAACCGTTCGTCTATGCCGCCGCCATGAACACCGCGGTCAGCGGCGAGGAGCCCGTCTTCACGCCGGCTTCCATTGTCGACGACGCGCCCAGCACCTTCATGCACG
>DASYTX010000053.1:0-5034 GCA_036001865.1 Terriglobales bacterium | reverse complement strand
ATAGGCAACGACCAGCGAGCCTACACCTACCCGCCCGACGATAGCGGAGATGAACTCATGCGCGGTGGCAGCTCGGTCGGCAGAGTTGATGGTCTCGGCCACCCAGTCCAGGGGAACGCTGACCTGCATCAGCATGGCATTGCCGTAGCGCGTAGCAACCTCATTTTCAAAGTCCGCTATGGCGCGCCAGGCCGAGGCTTCCCGCTCGCCTTCAAGCTCCTCCTCAACGTAGTTGCCCAACTCCGCGCGATAGCGGGAAAGCACAGCGTCGCTTCCGGCGGCGCGCAGCAGAAGCTGCCAGGTATTGTCGGCAGCCAGGCCACTGCGATCGCGCAGGACCTCGACGGCGCGCGGCGACACCAGTTCCAGGCACATTGGCGTCAAGGGCGACCGCAACAAGCGGTTGCGAAACTGAATGGCGCCATTAGCGAGCAGGAATTTGAGAACGAAAGTACGTGTCTGCCGCGAAGCCGGAAAAAGCTTGAAATTGGCGCTGACGATCACGCCCAGGGTTCCGTAGCTGCCGATCATCAGCTTCATCAGGTCGTATCCGGCGACATTTTTCACCACGCGCCCCCCGCCCTTCGCAATCTTGCCGTCGCCGGTTACGAAGCGCACCCCAATGCAGAAGTCGCGCACGCCGCCATAGCCGTGTTTCAGCGGGCCATGAGCCGCCACCGCCAGCGAGCCGCCAATCGTCGTCGCCTCCGGCCGGGGCGAGTCAAGCGGCAGGAGCTGGCCGTGCTGGGCCAGCTTGCTCTGGAGGGCGGCGAGGCTCATGCCCGCACCCACGCCGATGGTCAGATCTCCGGGATCGTAATGCTCGATGGTGTTGAGCCGTGTCGTGCGCAGCAGAATGTCCACACGCGCAGGAACGCCGCCGCTCATCTGCCGGGTGAGCCCGCCGGCAGGGACCACTACCAGGTCGCGCGCGGAGGCAAACTTCAAGACTTCTGCGACCTCTTCCTCGCTGCCGGGTGAGATCGCGACCCGGGGCACCACTTCCTCGATGGCGAGACGCTCGAGCACTGACGGATCATCCAGCGCGTACTGATCGCCGACGATCGCAGCCAGGTCCGAGCGCAGGCTGGTGATCGCCGTGGCTGAGCTCATGCCGGCGCTCCCACGGGCACGGGCGGGCGCGGCCCTTCGCGGCAACTGCGCGGTGTGGGCAACAGCTTCTGCGGGTTGAGGAGCGACACGGGATTGAAGACATGGTGCAGCCGCGTCATGACTTCAATGTCGTCTTCGCTAAACATGAACGGCATCATCTCGTTCTTCTCGAGACCAATGCCGTGCTCGCCGGTGAGCGAGCCGCCGACACTGACGCAGTATTCAAGGATCTCCTTGCCGGCGGCGAGGGTGCGGGCCATCTGCTGGGGATCGCGGTCGTCGAACAGGATCAAAGGATGGAGATTGCCGTCACCGGCATGGAAGATGTTGCCGATGGTCAAGCCATACTTTTTGCCGACCTGCTCGATGTGCCGCAGCGCCTCGGGAATCTTGGTGCGGGGGATGACGCCGTCTTGGGTGTAATAGGAATGCGAGATGCGGCCGACGGCGGCGAAAGCGTTCTTGCGCCCCATCCAGAGGAGCTGGCGTTCGCGCTCGTCCTTGGCGGTGCGGACTTCGCGGGCATGCTGGCGTGTGCATACCTCGCGTACCGCCTCCTCCTGCCCGCGCACCACCTCGCGCAGCCCTTCCACCTCGATCAGCAGCACAGCACCGGAATCCATGGGATAGCCGGCGTGCGTGGCCTCCTCCACGGTGCGCAGCGTCCATCCGTCGAGCATCTCCAGCGCCGCCGGCGTAATGCCCGCCGCGGTCAGCGCGACCACCGTATTGGCCGCGTCGTCGATGGTGTCGTAGATGGCCAGCATCGTGGCCACTGCTTCCGCTAGGCGGCTCAGCTTGACGGTGATCTTGGTAGCTATCCCCAATGTGCCTTCCGAACCGACAAACAGGCCGGTGAGGTCATAGCCGCAGGAGTCGGCCGCTTTGCCGCCGAACTCCACCACGCGCCCGTCGGGCAGTACCACCTCCAGGCCGGTGACGTGGTTGACGGTCACGCCGTACGCGAGAGTGTGTGGCCCACCGGAGTTCTCGGCAATGTTGCCGCCAATCGTGCACGCCCGCGCGCTGGACGGGTCGGGAGCAAAGTAGAAGCCGTGCCGGGAAACCGCGTTGGTCAGATCGAGGTTCACTACTCCGGGCTGCACAACGGCACGCTGGTTCTCCAGATCGATCTCGAGGATCTTGTTCATGCGCGAGAAGCCGAGGATGATGCCGCCGTGACGTGTGATGGAGCCGCCGCTCAGCCCGGTCCCGGCGCCGCGTGGCACGATGGGCACCTGCGCCTCGCTGGCCAGGCGCATGACGGCGGAGACATGCTCGGTGCCGTGCGGGAAGACTACGGCACGTGGCGTGCCCCGGGTAACGCCGGCGTCGTACTCATAGAGCATCAGGTCTTCAGCACGGTCCAGCACGGCAGCGCGCCCGACGACCTTTTTCAACCGCTTTATGAGTTCAGGGAAGGTCATGGAGAGGGGTGTTTTCGCGCATTCTACACTGCGCGGGCTGGCCAACACGCCGACATCCTCGCGGGCCGCCGATCCGGCGATTACTCGATGAAAAGGAAATAACACCGCGCCCACATTTGTGTGGGAATGCTGCCGCGCGCGCGGGTGGTGAGGACGATGTTGTAGTCGTCGGTGACCTGCAGGTCCTCGAGCGCTGACTGGCCGGCGTGCGGTTTGACCAGCGCGAGGTATTGCAGAATGTCCCAAATTTCCGAGGAGCCCGAATAGCCGGGAGCGGCAAAGGAGAGCTCGGTCCTTTCCTCGGCAAAGTGCCAGGCCAGCGATGCCGCCAGCGTCACCGCCTTCTCGTAGCCGCTATCGGAGACTGCGCCCGGTGGAGGATTGTCGAAGATGAGGCGCACCTTGCGCTCGTCCTCGCGGGTGAACTCGCGCACCTTTAGCGATTGCGATCGGGCGGTCGCCTTCCAGTCCACGTGGCGCTTGGAGTCCTCGGGCATGTATTCACGGATGCGGTAAAGGTCGTGTCCACGTCCGCGCATGAACGCTTCAAACTCGCCGGTAATCATGGGGAGGGCTTCGAAGAAGGCTTCTGCCGGCTCTACTGACGGATACACGATCACCTCACGCGCCAGTCGCACCCGCCGCGTCTTCACGAGAAACGCGAAAGGAAAACGGGTGGAGAGCCCGAAGGTATCCTGCTGGTAGCGGCCGCGCTTGGCAAACAGCAGCTCCACGTCGGCCTGCCCCGAACTCGCGGCAGCGGTAAAGGGGAAATAGATGGATCCGCTGAATATCCCCGCTTCCTTCCCTTCCTCGGCCACGCGGCGCAGCGCAAGATCTCGCAGCCGAAACCACTGCCGCTCCGCGGGGCGCTTGAACGGGAAACCGAATGCCGACGGCTGCCAGCGCCAGCGAACGCGCACACGCTCTCGCCGCGGCGGCACCAGGCTGACGGAAAACGCCGGCGCACGCCGCCGTAGATTGCGCAGGGTCACCCGCGCCAGCACCTTCGTTCCCGCAAAGACCTGCGCTGGAATCTGGATATCCAGCTCCAGGCCGCGCAGCATGAATGCCGATGCCACTCCTGACACCACCACCGCCGCGAGCATCGCCGAGACAACCATGAAGAGCAGGTTGTTGCCGGTATTCAGCGCGGCCAGCGCGATGGCCAGAGTCAGAGCAAGGTAAGCGATGCCTTCACGAGTGACGTCGTAATCAAAAGCGTCCCGCACGCGAGGCACGGCCAACTTCCGGGCAAGATAGGGGACGGTTGCCACGCCCACTACCCCGGCCAACAGTAGGGCCAGTGAGGCGAGCAAGGCCGTCGCCGCCAGGTTCCCCGACTCCCGTGCGACGGTCGAGAACAGTGCCAGCGCAAAGGCCAGCCCCAGTCCACCGGCCGCAAGGACAAACCGAAGCAATGCCTCCCGCCCGAGGCCGAAAATTAGTGATTTTGGTGCCGGTGGCATCGCCTAGAGCAGGCTACCATCACCTTCTTCACCGGCCCAGTATCGGCGGTGGCCCAGCCTGTGGTACCAGGGGCAACAAACTGCAACCTCCTGATGGTCATGGACATCTATAACGTTGACAGTAAGTCACTCAAGTTCTACACTGACTGCGTTATTAACCAAAGAAGGCACTGATTAGTTCATAGGAGGGCAGGTTTCCCATGGCGAAGATTATCGGCATCGACCTCGGCACCACCAACTCGGTAGTGGCCGTCATGGAAGGCGGCGAGCCGAAGGTTATCCCTAACGAGGAAGGTGGCCGGACCACACCGTCGGTGGTGGCCTTTACCAAGACCGGGGAACGTTTGGTCGGGCAGGTAGCCAAGCGACAGGCCATCACCAACCCGGAGAACACCATTTACTCCATCAAGCGCTTCATGGGGCGGCGTTACGACGAAGTCACGGAAGAGATGAAGATGGTGCCCTATAAAGTCGAGCGCGAGGGCGACCATGTGGTGGTCGTCGCCCATGGCAAACGCTACACCCCGCCGGAGATAGCCGCCATGATCCTGCAGAAGCTCAAGAAGGCGGCGGAGGACTACCTGGGCGAGAAGGTCACGGAGGCGGTGATCACCGTCCCGGCCTACTTCAACGACTCGCAGCGCCAGGCCACCAAGGACGCCGGCCGCGTCGCCGGCCTGGATGTCAAGCGCATTATCAACGAACCCACGGCGGCAGCCCTGGCCTACGGGCTGGACAAGAAGAAGGACGAGACTATTGCCGTCTTTGACTTCGGCGGCGGCACCTTCGACATTTCCATTCTCGAGGTGGGCGAGGGCGTCATCGAGGTGAAGGCGACCAACGGCGACACCCACCTGGGCGGTGACAACATTGACCAGCGCATCGTGGACTGGCGGATCGATGAGTTCAAGAAGGATGAGGGTCTGGATCTGCGGGCCAAGGGCAACGAGATGGCGCTGCAGCGTCTACGCGACGCCGCCGAGCGCGCCAAGATCGAACTCTCCACCACCATGGAGACCGAGATC
>DASYTX010000052.1:0-10632 GCA_036001865.1 Terriglobales bacterium | reverse complement strand
TCCATCCAGATCTTGCCTCCGTGCGCCTGCACTAAGCGGCGCGCGATGGCCAGTCCAAGGCCCATTCCGTTGGGGTTACGCTCGGGCTGGGGCAGTTTGAAAAAGTCCTCGAACACTTCCTGCTGGAACTCGGGTGCGATTCCGATGCCGGTGTCGCCCACCGTGATCCGCACCGCGTTGGGCAGCGCCGCGCTCTGCTTTCGCCGTTCCGTCGCCGGCCCCGACCCCTTGGTGCTGCGGCGCTCCCACAGGTGCGGCTCCGCGCTCAGCCACACCGTGCCTCCAGGGGAAGAAAACTTCAGAGCATTGTCCAATAGGTTGGACACGATGTGCTGTACCTTCAGGCTGTCGAACGCAAATGGCTTCAGCTTCTCGTTTGCAGGGAAGTAAAGCGCAACCCCCTGATCGTGGAAGCGGTGTAGCCAGAAACTGCACACCTCGCTCAGACAATCGTTCAGGTCGCCGTTCTCAAACCGCATGCTCAGCTTGCCGGTCTCCAGCGCGCTGTACGCCAGAAAGTCATGGATGAACTGCTGCAATCGCGAGGCGTTGGCCCGCACGTCTTCGAGGATGCGGCGCTGCTTCTGGGTCAGATCTCCCAGCTTGTCGTTGAGTAGCAGGTCGAGATAACCGGCCATGATCGCCAGCGGCGTTTTCAGCTCGTGTGCCGCTGTGGCTAGGGCGGTGGTGCGCCGGCGGCTCTCCTCCTGCAGCCGTTCATGAGCTCCCAGCAGATCGGCGTACTCCTGCGGGCTCGGACCGCCCCCGCTTCCCGCCCATGACAGGGGAGGAACGCCTGCCTCCTGTGCCAACCGGCTCGCAGCTTCAACGGCTACGCGCGTTTGTTCACGCGCCTCGCGCATAACCCCGCCTCGAGAGAACAAATGTGTACTTCGCGTCCAAGACACCTTACGATTGCGTATCCGCTCGCTGATCGCCCTTTTTCCAGCGACGCGAACGCCAAACCCTTGCTACACGGGGAAGACCACTAGCGCTCGCAGAAAGACGCCACCCCGTGCATGTTTGCCATGGTCGGGCAGTCTTTAGCCTTCTGCTAAGGCCTTACTAAGGGGAGGGATTCTGATCGTATTCAACCTCCTGAGACGTGTCAAGGAGGAAAATGCAACCTAGTTCTCAAAATGGCGCAAAACCTTGCCTATGCCCTCAAAAGGGACCGCCGAGGCTGTCTCGGATTGCGCCACCAGCCTCGCCTGCTGACCATTCACACGCCTGATGCCGCTATTTGGCACTCAGTGTGCCCCATCCAAGCTGGATTCTCAACCCAAGGAGAGCTTGTGGCCGTGAAAAGGGCGCCCCTTGAGCGCCGACGACATGAGCGTATCCCCCTGGCAATACCCGTTTTTGTGCGAGGCGCCGACAGCGAGGGTAAGGAGTTCTTGGAATTTGCCACGGCGCTGAATATCAGTGCGGGCGGCGCGCTTTTGGCCACAAGGCGGCATTTGCCCCGCTTTGCCCAGCTTTCCCTGGAAATTCCTTCGGCTCCTCTGCCGCGCATGCCTGTTTTGCCCAAAGCCGTGCGTCGATTACGGGCGCGGTTGCTGCGCGTTACGGTTCTGGACGGCTACCAGCTCTGGGGCCTGAGATTTAGCAGCGCAGTGTTCAGTTCACCTGTTTCCAGACGGAAAGTGCCTTCCGAAAGGTGAAAAGCTTTTCCTCCTCGTCAACTGCTCCGATTTCTCCGCTACCAGCGTCTGATCACACCTCCCCTCACAATTGATTGATTTTCCTCGTTTCTAGCGGCCTCCTGCTTGCCGATCAGCCGATTCCAAGGGATCTGGCTTAAATGCAATGTTTGGCGGTTAGAGTGCAAATGTGTTTACCGACGCTAGTTGTACCTCCCTCAATCTTCGCAAAGTGAGACGGTAATGCCACCAACCGCCAGCGCAGGTTCCTCTTTTCGAACCGATCTTCCCCCCGACGATGTGATCTTCGGCCAGTCCGAGCCCATGAAGGCGATTCGCCAGCGGGTGGAGAAGGTGGCCAGCGCTAACATACCTGTCCTCATCCAAGGGGAGAGCGGGACGGGGAAGGAACTGATCGCGCGCCTTATTCACCAGCGCTCCCCGTGGGCTTCAGGTCCGCTGGTCAAAGTCAATTGCCCCGCGATCCCCGGCACGCTACTGGAAAGCGAGTTGTTTGGTTACGAAAAGGGCGCATTTACGGGTGCCTATGGGGCT
Source organism: Terriglobales bacterium (assembly GCA_036001865.1). GTDB lineage: Bacteria > Acidobacteriota > Terriglobia > Terriglobales > Acidobacteriaceae > DASYTX01. The sequence continues at coordinate 8,434 of DASYTX010000052.1, read as the reverse complement.
AAGCCCGGTCGCGTCGAGCTGGCCAACGGGGGCGCATTGTTCCTTGACGAGATCGGCGACCTCGACATGGGCCTGCAGGCCAAGCTGTTACAACTGCTGCAGGACGGCCAGTTCTGCCGCATTGGCGGCCAGGAGGACACCCGCGTCGAGCTGCGTGTCATCTGCGCGACCAACCGCCCACTGGAACAGGAAGTGGAAAACGGCACCTTCCGCCAGGACCTGTTCTATCGCATCAACGTCGTCAACCTGCAGATTCCCGCCCTTCGCGAACGTTTGGAGGACATCCCGCAACTGGCCGAATACTTTCTCGAGTTCCATAATGAAAAATACAACGCCAAAGCGCGACCCCTCTCCCCGCAGGTGATGCGGCTGATGCAGAATTACAACTGGCCTGGCAACGTGCGCGAACTCGAGAATCTGATCAAGCGCTACGTGATCCTGGGGACCGAAGAGACCATCACCAGCGAGCTGATCAACCGCAACCAGAGCCAGTTCAATCCACTGACCATTCCCGGCGACGGCGTGGTTTCGCTAAAGCGGGTGACGCGGGAAGCCGTCCGCGAACTGGAGCGCCAAGTTATCCTGAAGGCGCTGCAGGCACACAACTGGAACCGCAAGCGTGCCGCGCGCGCGCTGGGGATCAGTTACCGCGCGCTGCTCTACAAGGTGCGCGACGCCGGCCTGGTCTCCAACCGCCGCGCCAAACGGTCGGAGCCAATCGCGGGCGCGGCTTCAGCGGATTAGAAGCCCCCGCTCACATCCAACGCACAAAGGGTATTTCTATCTCTTGAAAACTCGAGTCCACACTGGGGCACACCCTATAAGCGATGGGTCGATTTCGCCAGAACCTCAGGCCTTTCCTGAAGACGATGGCCGATGGCAGTACTGGCGAGCCAGTCTCGTCCGCACCGATGCCCATCGCGACACTCTGCTGCTGCTGGCCAGCCTGCTTGTAGTCGCGATCTTTCTCGCTCACGGACTGCACCAATGCAAGGAGTTGGCGTTCAGCGAGGACGAACCGCGGCACGCGCTAACGGGAGTGTACTTCGCTGATTTTCTTTCAGACCTCCCGCTGTCCGACCCTGTCGGCTATACGTATCGATATTATGCCCAGTATCCTGCGCTGGGACTCGTGCACTGGCCGCCGCTCTATCACCTGAGTGAAGGCGTGATGTTTCTAGTGTTCGGGCGGTCGGTGGAGACTGCGCGCCTAACGACCATGCTATTCGCCCTGCTAGGTTTGTTCTTCTGGTTCAAGATCGTCCTCAGATTTGCCGGGCGATGGGCGGCGGCATTCAGTACTATCGCCCTGGCGCTGCTGCCATCCATTTTTCTCTACGAGCGTTCGGTTATGCTGGAAGTGCCGTCGCTGGCGATCGCGATGGCGGCGGCCTATTTCTGGTTCGAGTTTCTGCGCACGGGGAGAAACTCCCTGCTCTACGCCTTCGCCGGATCAGCCGGGTTGGCCATTCTCACCAAGCAGCACAGCGTGTTCTTACTTCCGCTCTGCTTGTTGACTCTGGTGGTGGAACGGAAGTGGCGACTCTTGCTCAGGTGGCACGCGGTCGGCGCGGCGCTGCTGTCGGGAATCCTGGTCCTGCCTTACTACGCCTTAACGCTAAGGGTTCATGGTGCCAGCATTGCCGAGCACGTAGTGCAGAAACGAGCATACACCTGGGGCGACGCAACCTTCTACATCGACCTCTTACCTAGGCAACTTGGCTGGCCTCTGCTGGCACTGAGCATCTTGGGAGTGCCAATACTTCTGCGCTGGGGCAGGCGCCAGACGGCGCGCATGATGCTGCTCTGGATCATTGCCTGCTATCTCACATTTACGTTTCTGCGGGCGCGGGAAGGCAGGTATATCTTTTATTGGTTGCCGCCATTTGTCTATTTTGCCGCTTGGCCCCTAATCTTGAGCTTATCTAAGCGTTGGTCAAGGATAGCTGCCTTGGCTTGCCTGCTAGTGATCAGTCATTACGGTTGGCAGGCCTGGAGGAGCGCCCAATATCCGCAACTCTCAGGCTATTCCGATCTCGCCCGATGGTTCAGTTCCTTGCCTGGCGGACGACAGGTTATTTTGTACGATGGCAGCTATAACGGCAATTTCATTTTCCAAATGCGTGTGCATGATCCTCGCCGCCGCTTCATTGTATTGAGGAAGGGACTCTACGTCATGCACATCGTCAAGTACTTCGGTGGCCAACAGTTGGTGAAAACTCCCGAGGATCTGCAGAGTTTGCTGGCCGAATATGGCATCAGGTACATCGTCGTGTCCGACGATCAGGACATCATGTGGTTTCCAGTTCAAAGAATGCTGCGGGACGCCCTTCACCATCCTCAGTTCAAACTAGTGCGCACGTTCCCGGTCGAGTTTGGCGATCGGGGTGAATCGCGGCACGCTAAACTCTTTGTCTACGAAAATCTCAGCGCCGCCGCTCCTTCAGCGCGCTACCTCCGTGTCCCCATGCTCACCCTCGAGCGTGACATCGTGGTTCCTCTCGACGAAATCGGCGGACGTTAGGTATCTCGCGGAGGGAAGAATTGGCAGGTTGTTGAAAGACTCTGGGCGCGAAGGCGACTGAGCTCAGCGCCAAGCGTTGTTCCGCGCTCGCCGCCACCGGAGTGGCTCAGGGCTCACTCTGACTCTGCGACCCCGGCTCGGATGTGCGGCACCGGCTGAGCCAGCTTCTCGAGTCGCGGTGGCTCCGCGTAAGCAGGCCTGCCCGCAGCCGCGGTTTCTGCGCTTTCCCGCTTTTCCTCGTGGTAATCGGGTTCGGTGTTGATGGCCCACAAGTCGTGGCTGGCTCCCAGGATGTTTTGTGCGGCGCACATGGCCGTCATCATGGAGTGGTCCTGGTTGTTGTACTTGTGCATGCCATTGCGCCCGACGAGCTGCAGGTTCGGCAGGTTGGCTTCCACGTACTGGCGGATCGCTTCCACTTGCTCAGCCCAGCCCGGGTCATACATGGGATAGGCCTTGGGGATGCGCACCACCGTGCCTTCCAGGATCTCTTCCGGCTTGGCCAGCCCCAGTTCTGCCAGTTCCCGCCGAGCCATTTCCACCAGCCTGTCATCCGGGCTGGACCAAAGCTCGTCGTTCTCGAAGACGAAGTATTCCATCCCCAGGCAGGTCTTGTCCGCGTCCGGAACCATCGCAGGCGACCAGTTTTTGAAGTTCTGGATGCGCCCCACTTGCACACCCGGCTCGTGGATATAGATCCAGTTGTCGGGCACCACGTCTTTGTGGTTCACAATCAGGCTCACAATCAGGAAGTCGCGATAGCGTAATCTATTCGCCGCCTCTAGGATTTCGGGCGGCGGCGGCGGATCAAGCGCCTGTACCAGTTCCCGGATCGGCATCGAGCTGATGAAGTGCGTCCCGGCATGACGTTCTTCGCCGTGCAGCCCGCACGTGACCAGCTCCGTCACTCTGCCTGCCTCGTGACGGATCTTCACCACCGGCCGCTCCATCAAGACGGGATAGCCGGTATCCCGCAACTTGTCCGTCATGGTCTCCCACATCTGCCCGGGGCCGCGCTCCGGGTACTGGAAGGAGTCGATCAGCGTCTTCACCTTCGATTTCTTCGGCTTGAACAGCGCGTTGCGCACCGCCGTAGTCAGCGAAAGTCCCTTGATACGTTGTGCCGCCCACTCCGCCCGGATCTCATGACACGGAATGCCCCACACTTTCTCGGTGTAGGTCTTGAAGAAAATCTCGTACAGCCGCTTGCCGAAGCGGTTTGACACCCACTGCTCCAGGTTTTCCTCATTGCGGTGCGGAGCCAGCGCCGATTTTGTGTAGCTCAGCAGGATGCGCAGGCTCTCGATTGCGCCCAACCCGAACAGGGCGTTCAGCGGGCGCAGCGGGTAGTAGAAGAATTTCTTGCGGTAGTAAATGCGCGACAAGCGCGGCCGTTGCAGGAACTTGTCCCCGAGGATTTCCTTCCAGATGCTCTCCACCTCGCCCCACTTGGTGAAGAAGCGGTGGCCGCCTATGTCGAACAGATAGCCCTTGTAATTGACGGTGCGCGCGATCCCGCCCACCACCTTGTCGGCTTCCAGCACCACTGCGGGGACGTTATTCTTCGACAGTTCATAGGCCGCAGTCAGGCCAGCCGGCCCTCCCCCAATGATCACAACCCGGGGGTTCCGCGATGACTTTGATGCCATGTGGATGGGTGTCGTCAGAATCCTTGCAGAAGTGTGCAATCCGGTGTCCACTTGCATCTCTTGTTCTCGCCTGTAACCCATTCAATGGCAGCTGCTTACATCGACTACGCCGGATTTTGTCGCATTTTCCTACACGCCAGATATGCAAGGAATTGCAGCAAATGTGACAAGCCTTCGCTTCAGCTCTGCACAGCCGTGCAGCTTTTGGGCCCTAACGTCCTAAGGAAGACATTCAGTAGCTCTCAATGCCCCGGAGTTGCCTCACCAGGCGCCGGGCTGCAAGGTACAAGGGAAATGGGACGGTAAACAAGTTACCGAAGGTTACAGGGTGGCGCACAAGATGGGCGTCAACGCGGGGCAGCGCGAACACATCGGCTCGCGCCCCCAGCATCGCTGTACGCGTCGAGCACGCCGCCCGATAATGACGGCTCACGCTCCGCCGTACCTGACTATTGAAGTGTCCGTAGGGATAGCAGAAGAATTTCACCTCGTGCCCGGTTTGCTGCTCGATCGCGCGCTTGCTGCCCGCGATTTCCTGCTCCAGTTCGGGTTCGCTCGTATGCGCGAGATCGGGATGGGTCACGCTGTGCGCGCCGAAGCCAAACCCCTGTGCTGCCAGCTCTCGTATCTGGTTCCAGCTCATCAACGGCTGTTCTTCCACCCAGCCGGGCTGTCCCGGCCAGCGGTTGGTGCCGCCGCAGAACGCTGTGGGCAGGAACACCAGTGCCGGCATGTTCGCACCTCTCAGGACCGGCGCCGCGTGGGTGTAGAAGTCGGCAAAGCCGTCGTCGAAAGTCAGCACTACCGTCCTCGCCGGTAGCGGCTTGCTCTCCACCAGGCACTCCACCACCTCATCCAGCGGCGCCACTCGCGCATTCGAGCTCAGCCACTCGATCTGCTCCGCAAATAGCCGCGGTGCGATCTTCAGGGGGGAGGTGCCTTCGGAGATGGAGTGGTAGGTCAGGATCACACAGCCAGCAGAGGCAGGGTTTGCGGCAGCCAATCAACTGCTCCTGTGCGCATTCATTTTCCTGACCGCATGCGCTCGAGGATACTATGTCCTATCTCGATGGAACAGGTGGCCGTCTTTGAAAACTGTCATCCTGATCTGTCCCCGCCTGTGCCGGTGAGCGTGCTGGTTACAAACGGCGTACTACCAGGGTTATCTTCTGGACAGTTACGAACTCAATCGACAATCTCCATGTCTCCGGCTCCCGCCGGCATTCGATCAAAGCAAAGAAGGTTGGCCATGAAGTTAAGGCTTTTGCTGGCTGCAGTTGTCCTCATCTCACTAGCGCAGGCAAAAGAGCCGAAGGTTTACGAAAAGGGCGTTTTGTTGCGGATGGATTCTGCCGAGTGCGGCTACGCCGAGAAGAGCGGCAAAGGTTTCACCGGAGTGGTCCTGGGGACCGACTCAGCCCACAAGAAGACCCAGGCGTTGCTTTGCCCGGAATACGTGTTGCAATCCGATCGCGTGATCTACCGCATCCGCCCCAAGGAAGAGAAGCATCCTGTCCTGCTGCCCGTTGGTGAGAAAGCCGAGTTTCGCCTGAAAAAGGATCTGATGCTGCTGCGCGTAATCGAGTTCGAGAAGAAGGAGCGCGAATACCTGGTCATTTCCATGACCCCGCGTGCCGATCAGACTGCTTCCAGGACGGAATAGAGAATTTCATGTACGTTGCCCATAAGTTGCCAACACGGACCATGCGGATGATCGGTGCCCTATTAGTTTTTGCCTTGGGAGCCGACTTGGGTAGTGGACAGGATCTGGGTGAGGCGGCGCGTTTGGAACGCCGTCGCCGTGCCACCTTGACGAAACATGCAAGCATGCTCGCCGACGAAGATTTGAAAAAGAGCAAGATCCTGCCTCCCAAGACAAGCGCCACGCCAGCCGTCCCGCGCATCGAGAGTCAGTCGCTTGATCTTGCCAGCGCCGTGGCATCGCAAGTTGTTATCTGCGACCCGGCGGAATGCTCTTTGGGCGAATACGCCCGATTGCTCCGGCTGCGCAAACAGCGCAGGGACGATGCTGTCAGGCTCGCTGCGGCACCAGAAAGTCCTCAGCCCAAGGCAGCCCCGCCCGCTACCGCGCCAATCATGACGGAGCCCGTGCACCACTCCCCTGCCGCTCTCGTTCCGCGCCCCCAAAACGTAACCATTCACGCTGCTGCGGACCTCAGGCCCGCTGCCAGCCGTGCAACCGCGGCCGCAGCGGCAAGACCGCCAGCGCCTTCGGCCATCGCCGCCGCAGCGGCAAGACCGCCAGCGGCTCCGGCACCGCTGTCAATCTCCAAGCTGCAACGGGAACGCGTTGATGCGAAGCCAGTGACGAAAGAACGCCCTCATCTGTCATTCTCCAGAGCGCAACCGGCACGCGCTGATGCTAAGGCAAAGCCAAGCGACTACCTCCACGATGCCACGTCCGTAATCGTCCAACCCGGCGATTCGCTTTGGAAAATATCCCGCCGTTATCTTGGGGACGGACGACTCTGGACGCTGTTGTGGAAGGCCAACGCCGAAATCAGAAAGCCCGACCTTCTAAGGCCAGGCCAGTCGCTGCTCCTGCCGAAACGCCCTGACGTTCAGCTAGCCAGGATGGCTGTTCGGGTACGTCGAGATTATTAGCGGACTGGGCCAAGCCGCGGCTTGCGCGGGACTTCTCAGAGGTAGGTTGCCGATTCTGGAAGCCGTGGCATCTTCCCAAACGCCCGAGCCTCATTCCGACGGAACCAGCCGTAGCGCGGCCGAATTGATGCAGTGACGCAGCCCCGTTGGCGGCGGGCCATCCTCGAAAACATGGCCCAAGTGGGCATCGCAACGTGCGCACCGTACCTCTACCCGCATCATTCCGTAGCTGTTGTCGGTTTCAGCGGCAATGCTTTTCTCGTCAATCGGCGCCCAGAAGCTTGGCCAGCCGGTGCGGGAGTCGAACTTTGTTTCGGAGCTATAGAGCGGCTCGCCGCAGCAGACGCACAGGTATTTGCCCGGCGTCTTGGCGTTCCAATGCCTGCCGCTAAACGCCCGCTCCGTCCCTTTCTCCCGCGTGACGTGATATTCCTCGGGCGTGAGCTGCTTTCGCCATTCGGTGTCGGTCTTTACCACCTCGTCCGCCATGCTGTGGACCTAACTCGAACGCCTTTCCAGCTCAGTTTTCAAATGGGCATCTCCAGCGGCTCTTGCTTCTCCCTCGGTACCGAACATACCTCGACCGAGAACGAGGTGGGAGCGCGCGCCGCTTTCCGTTTCTTCCTGCAGCTCCAGCTTGTACGTCCACCTTGGGCCAACCGCCAGGGTTAGCGTTTGACCGGTCCAGCGTGCCATGGCAGCCATCACTTTTTCTTTCTTTAAGGCGCCATACCTTCTTCCATCCATTGTTTGAAAGCGGCCAGGTGCTCTTTGGGCCAAGGTCCATCGCAGGGCATGCTTCCATCTTCCAGCCGCTCATAAATTGCGGTCGCATGCGCTCTGACATCTTCGTAGGAGGAGAGATCCAGCCCGAAATCTTTCATGGTGTCGATGTCAGGAGTGTCGCGGAACAGCGGCCGGATGTCAGTCGCGAAGCTTACGGCCATAACAAGACGCCTGGCCAGGCGCTGAGGGCGGCAGTATAGCAAAGCACTGATAGCCCTGCCGAAGTTTCGGCTGACGGCGAACAGTTCTGTGATGCTGTGCATCCGAGTGTGGGTGAACAAGCTGTTCGCTGCAATTGTTGTTGTCAGCATCTCCCCCGCCACCCTCGCCCAGAACCACGAACTTGCCGTGACCTTTGGCGGCCAGATCCCGGTCAACGCCAGCTTCGACGTCGATCCCGGCTTCGCCATCCAAGGCAGCTACGCCGGACGCCTCCTGCACGAGCCACTGGCGTCCACATATTTCGAGTTCCCAGTTGTCGTGGGATTGAAGAACGAAGGCCTGCTGCTCCCGTTCTCCGGCTTGAAGCGCCGGGAATATTCGTCCCTTTTCATCGCGCCCGGCCTGAGGGCTGAAGCTCGCGCCGGAGTTTCCGGTGTCGCCATACTTCACCCTCGGCGGAGGGCTGGCGCGTTTCAAGCTGGACGCAACTTCCAACTCCCCCGAGCAGACGCGCAACACCTCGGTCATCCAGTTCGGCGCCGGGCTCGACATGAAGGTTGCGCAGGCCGCTTGCCGTCCAGCAGAGACTGCACCTTCTCAAACGTCTCGCGGCTTACCAGCGCGGCGGCATTGCCTCGCTGGCGTAACTGTAGTGATTATTTGCGTCGTTTGAGGCTCATTCGGCTCG
>DASYTX010000051.1:0-5396 GCA_036001865.1 Terriglobales bacterium | reverse complement strand
TGTGCTCAGGATGATGACCGGGACAGCATGGGGCTGCCTTACGGCAGGCTGCTGCGCCCTTGCGTCTCGCCGCTCTACTTGGCGGTGACCAGCGAGTGGGTGATGGCGTGGACGGAGAGGGCGATGCGGTTCTGCACGCCGACCTTGCGCATCAGCTTGGCGACGTGGGCTTTCACCGTCCGTTCCTCGATGCCCAGTTCACCGCCGATCTCCTTGTTGGAACGGCCGGCAACCAGCAGCTCCAGCACTTCCTTTTCGCGGTCCGTAAAGGTGAGGCGGCCGGCGGGGAAGATGCGGCCCGGGGAGGAGGTCACGCGCTCGATGAAGATGGAGAGCACGCGGCGCGGCGCCCACACCGATCCCTGATGGACCATGCGGATGGCCTGCACGAACTCGGCGGGGGCAGCAGCCTCGTCGACGTAACCCTTAGCACCGGCGGCCAGGGCCTTGAGGATGGTCTCGTCGTCGGCGCCGGAGCCGGTGACGATGATTTTCAGATCGGGTCGGGATGCCTTCAGCCCGGCCATGACGTCAAACAGGTTGGACCCATTGCGGCTGCCCAGCAGCACCAGATCCAGATTGGCCTGACCGGTTAGTTCAGAGGCCGATGACGCCAGCAGCTCCATGTCGGTTTCCGTGTCGAACAAAGTGCGGAAGCCGACGAAGCGCAGCGGGTCACTTTCCAGCACTGCGATGCGGATGCGAATCTTTTTTGCCGGAGCCGGTTTCATACTTATACTTCTCCCTCAACTTGCGCGTAGCATAGCCCCATTTGCGCAGCCGGAGAAGTAAACAGTACGATTCCGGGCTAGCTTTAGGCCACTACACTTTGGTCACAGCAATGGTGAGGCCCATGATGGCACTGAGGGCGAGACGCCTGGTAGCGGCGCTTCTGCTTCTCCTCGTGGCGGACGTCGCCGGCGCGCAGGAATACCAGCCGCGGTTTCGCGGCGATCCGGCGCGCTCGCGCGCCGAGGCTGCCGCCCTCGGTTATATGCGCACTCTGGTGAACGCGCAGCGTGAGTACAAGAAGAAGAAGGGCGGATATGCCACTTCCCTGAGCGCCCTCGTCAACCATGGTTCCTTCACCCGCCGCATGACGCGCACCGACCGCGGCGACTACGTCGTGAGCTTCAGCGGGCGGACCCAAAGCTACGAGCTGTCCATGACCCCTAAGCAGTTCGACCCTGAGCACCGCGCCTTCTTCGTGGATGAGAGCGGCGACATTCGGGTGGAGGATGACAAGCCTGCGACCGACAGTTCCCCACTATTGAAGTGAAACACCCTGGCGTGCCTATTTTGGAACCGTGAACGTGATGGTGGCGAAGTAGCTGCGCCAGTCGATTTCTGGATCGCCCTGCGCCTGGGTCATGTGAATGAGGCGCGCGTACCAGAGGCCGGGACGATCAAGCTTTAACACCGCCCAGCCGTCCTGGCCGGTGTCGGCCAGGACGGGGAAATCATGTCCGGCAAGAGGCGCCCCCGCGTACACCGCGCCCACATGCGCACCGGCCAGCGGCTTGCCACGGAACAGCACGCGCACCCGCAGGGGCTCACCAGGCTTCAGGCCCGCCGGATCTTTCTCCGGGACAATCTCCAGGATGTGGCCCGCGGGCTTGGTCGCGGGCTCGCCAAGCGCGCCCATCAGCAGCTTCCCATAGCGTGAATAGAGTTCACGCCCTTCGGCATTCATCTTTCCGGTCGTGCGCCGCAGGCGGTAAGCAACGGTGAATTTTTCACCCTCTAGGTAAGAATTGAAGTCTTTGGCAGAGAGCTTGATGAAGCGCGGGTGGACAACAATTTCCGCGACGCCAGAGCTGTTCGCCGGCAGCGTGGCGCAGAGCTGGTCTTCCTCCTTTGTGCCCTTCAGCGGTGTAGCGCCGTCCCCTGCCCGCAATTGGAAAAGATCCAGCCGGTCGGCAGTCACGGCGCCGGTCGATTCAGGAAACTTCTCCCCGATGCGCGCGCAGACCTTGCCTTCCGCGCCTGCGATTCCGGTGACCAAGTAGAGGTCGTGGGCCTTGGCGAAGCCCACGAGAATCAGCGCCAGAAGCAAAGCGAGTCGCCTTCGCATGCGCGGTATTGTAAAGGCTCACGACTTCCTGGCCGCTTCCTCGCGTATGTCGGTGGCCTTGCCATCGATGAAAGTGACGGTGGTCCTATTGCCGCCGCGTGGATAAATGACCGTCTTTACCGACGGTTCGTTGGAGCGCTGGGGAACGCCCATGCCGATGGCAAATGACGTCTGCAGCTCGTTCATGCCCGGCTTGACTTCGTGGCGGTCGATCGCCTCCCACACTTCTTTGGGCCAGTGCTTATAGAGGTCGCGCGGGTCCTGGTAGAAGAACATCTGGTCGGCGTAGATGGAATAGTCCTTGGCCTGGGAGGCGCCGATGGAGAGCGCGTAGGGCTTGCCCTGCTTCTCGAATACCACCATGACCTGCGCTTGCGCACCCGGTTCGGGTGGCGGCGTCTGGATGACGTCCTTGACCTCCAGACGCTCCAGCGACAGCAGCAGCCCGGCCTCTTGCTTGAAGTTCACTCGGCGCCGGAGAGGATCGTACGGGTAAAAAGTGTAGCGGTAGCCTTCTCGCACCCACACGGGCTTGCCGGCAAGGTAGTCCCTGGCAGAGTTGAGGTCGTAGAGATAGAGTTTCTTCGGGGTGACGTAGACGTCGGGATCAAGGTTGCGACCGGCGGCCTGCTGCTGCGCGGGCGCGCCGTCGCGACGCCCCATGTAAATCACCAGCAGCCGTACCGCCGAGGCCACTAGTAGAACTGCCAGGATGATCTGGATCCAACGCTTGCTTTGAGGTTTCATCGTTTCCTTTCGTCAAGGGATCTCTGCCTTGGCCGCGCCGATCCTAAGGTTTATTACCCACTCGTATAAGTCTTTCGCTGAATTTGTGCCTGCCATCGAGCGCCCGATACTCAGCCCACCTTAACCCAATCCAATCGAGTTCGCGGAACTCACCGCCCCCAAAAATCCTGGGGGAAACGGAGGCGGCGAGGGAAGGCGAAATCAGTTGGTCGCGGCTCCCCGGCGATCCTGAGATCGCCGGGGATGACCGCATGGTGGCACTCGCCCTGGCGCCAAGGCGAATGAAGCATTCCGGTTTGCCCCTCGCCCGCGTTGATTCTGGCACTGGCCTTGACGAGCGGCTTGATTCTGCGTGCCGCCAGCCAGCGCGGCCGCGCGCTGACCCGCAGGTCGCATCCGCTCCCCGGCTGGTTTAATCTAATGGCTTGCCAGTGAGGAGCGAACGATGCCCGTCAACAAAGACGAGGTCCTGGAAGCGCTGAAGGAGTGTTACGACCCCGAGATCCCGGTGAACATCGTCGACCTGGGATTGATCTATGACGTGCGCTTTGCCCCGGCGCCGCCCGAAGCCGGCGAGGGCCAACTGGTTGAGGTGGAGATGACCATGACCTCTCCCGGATGTCCTTCGCACACTTTCATCAGTCAACAGGTGAAGGAGCGGCTGGAGCGCATGCCGGGGGTAAAGGGCGCGGCGGTAAATGTAGTGTGGAGCCCCCCCTGGGGGCCCGAGCGGCTCAGCGACGAGGCCCGGCAGAAGCTGGGCATTGATGCCTAGCGGCGAGACAGCCGGACGCGGCCAGCTTACATCGCGTACGTCGACGTGCCACGCAGGGTGCGCTGCTCGGCCAGTCTTTCCACGAAGGCCGCCACCGTGTTGATCACCCGCGTTCCCTTGTCGAAATACTCGGGGGCGTCCCGCCACAGCCGTTCGACCTGCTCGGGATGTTCCGAGGCCAGGGCAGCCAGGCCGATCCCGGCCAGGACCCCACCCGCGGGACGGCGTCCGGTGATCAGGAGAAAAGCGGCCGCTCCCAGCGATCCGTAGATGAATACCCGCTTCCAGTCGGTCATCGTTCACCTCTCCGTTCGGTTAGAGGAACTCTGCTCTACTGACTGTTGTATACGCCTGACCGGCCCGGATGCAACCCGCTGTTCGCGCCGCGAATTCCTGTAAAATGAGTTGCGAGCGCGCCCGTAGCTCAGCTGGATAGAGCGATTGCCTCCGGAGCAATAGGTCGGGAGTTCGAATCTCTCCGGGCGCGCCATTCACCTACCGTCAGCCGATTTTCCTTCTGCTTCCGCGACAAAGATGGGGGCGACCAGTCATCACATGAGGTCAAGCGCGTGATATCCCGAGGTCGTTGCGGGTGCTACGCGGCGCGGTTGCTCAGAAGATCGTCAACTCCATCGCGTTCGGCATCGCGCAGCTCCTGTGGGTGATCGAGATTAGCGACATTCAGCGACTTCTTGAGGCGGTAGAGCGTAGGCAAAACAATAACTACCCGATCGTCGCTTCGTGCCCGCAGGTCGTGTGAGTGCTCCAGAAGTCGAGCAGAGTCCCCTCTGGCTTTATGGCACCTCAGAAGGAGGGGCGTCGCGGCGTCCTGGCACCCTCTATTCGGAGGTCTAAAGTCCTGGTCGAAATAGGCGCTACGAGGCTTGGCGAACGGCAGCACATCGCCAACCGGCTCAAATCTGACCTCGTCGCCGCAGTGGGCGCAGGATGGGAAGCTCAGCCCGGGCGGTACGGCAACAGCATGGGACAGACGATGGCGGTAGTGATGAACCCAGAAGATGCCGCCGTTGGGGACTGCCAGTCCTGGCCGGTAGCCCGGTATCAACCCGACTTCATTTCTGAACGTCACTCGTGCGCCTAATTTGTACTCTGCTTGTCGGGCTTGCTTAAGATTAAGGAGATGCCACCGATTAAGCGACGGTTGGCACGGGTGGGAAATTGATGGGCCCGCGCCGATTCGAGCAGCAGATCAGGATTGTGCGTTTTTCTCCTACAACAGCTGATCAGGACTTCGCAGCTTAGGCTCTAGCGCCCGCGAGTTTGATATCCTTCGTTTTCCCTCGCCGGCGTTTGCTCTCCAATGAGGGATACTTTCTACGCCAGCGGCCATGGAGGCAACAAATGCTCACCGAAGCCAAACTGTACAAGTTAGCGGCAAGCCTGCGCGGCCGGCTGCTGCGCCCGGCAGACGGAGAATACGAGGAAGCGCGCAAGATCTGGAACGCCATGATCGACCGGAGGCCTGCGGTGATCGTTCGTTGCGTTGCGGCGGCCGACGTAGCGCAAGCGGTGCTCTTCGCCCGGGAAAACAACCTGGTGGTGGCGGTGCGCGGCGGTGGCCACAGTGTCGCCGGGAACGCGGTGTGCGATGGCGGGCTGATGATTGATCTCTCGCAGATGAAGGAAATTATTGTCGATGGGGCGCGGCAAAGGGCCGAAGCCCAGCCCGGTGCGACGCTGGCGGATTTCGATGCGGCAACTCAAGCCACTGGCCTGGCCACAACCATGGGCACCGTCTCGATGACGGGAATCGCCGGGCTAACACTGGGCGGCGGGATC
>DASYTX010000050.1:0-3274 GCA_036001865.1 Terriglobales bacterium | reverse complement strand
AACAGTCCCCACTTCTGCTGGGCGCGCGCCGGGAAGCGCAGCGACTTGAACGGGATCTCGAACCACCCCACGTAACCGCGCTCGGTCAACCGGGCGTCGGAATGCCAAACCATGTCGTAGGAATAATCGGGACCACCGGGCTCGGTCCATATGCCGTCCTGCTGGATGCCCAGCGGGTTCAAGTAGAAGAACACAGCGGCCTTGTGGTCGTTGAAGGTGTCGAGCACGAAGCCGACCTGGTCGTCCTCTTCAATCAGCTCGCGCCGCTCCATGCGCGCACGGATCAGCCGCGGCTCGTCGAAGCAGATGAAGACCACATAGAGGTTCTTGTCGGTATAACCGACGTAAACCTCGGTTGGCTGCGAGACCGGTGCGCCGTCCTTTGGTTCGCGCTGCTTGAAGCCTGTGATCTTCAGCATGCCGAGGCCAGCGCCCGTGGCCTTCATCCCCAGGAACTCTTCCAGCGTGGGCCGCTGCTGGAGCTTGGGGACAGTGAGTTGCGCGGTCGAGAGGATGGCGGGGTCATTAGGCGCGCGCCCCCAGGCGAGTGCGGTGGCCAAGGCGCTCAGCGCGAACAAGGCGCCGCTTTTGGCAAGCAAGTGCACTCGGGCGGCCTCAAGGGAAGGATCGTGGCCCGCTCGCCCGTTGGACGCAGGCCGGACTGAAAGGTAATGGTGGTAGAACTACACCTCGCTACGCGGTCATTCGGACTCGAATAATGAGCGGGGCAGCCCTGACTGCCGAATAATCGACCGAAGTGTACCGATGCGGAGCTCCGAATGGTCAGGTATCGGAACCGTGATGGTTGAGGCACCAGCCTTCTTTTGCATTACTACGTGACTTCCCTTGCGCCGAACTTCACCGAATCCGTTGCGGGCCAGGATCGCGCACACCTCGCGGCCTGAAAGGACTTTCAGCCTACCCAACCGCGACCTCTAACCGGGTGACGAACACCTCATTGTGCAGGCGGCGCTCAACCTCGGTAGGATCGGCGGATTCCAGGAATAGCTCCACAGCCTCGATCAGGTTGGTGCGCGCGGCCTCGACTGTCTCGCCCTGGCTGGCAACGTCCAGTTCCGGGCAGAGTGCCACATAGCCGTCGCCTTCCCGTTCAATGATCGCGGTGAGCTGCCGCTTCTTCTTCATCGCCGCCTCCTTGTAAACAACGCGCGCGGGTCAATGGCAAATCTTGACCGCTTCGGTGTCAATTGGCCGACGCATCTAAAACAGCGCCGCTTGCTTCCGTCCAGGCTCGATCCCGAAGTGCTCGTAGGCAAGCTTGGTGGCCATGCGCCCTCGCGGCGTGCGGTCCAGGAAACCAATCTGCATCAGGAAAGGCTCGTAGATCTCCTCGATGGCGTCAGCCTCCTCCGCCAGCGCTGCCGCCAGGGTGTTCACGCCCACCGGCCCGCCGCCATATTTCTCGATGATGATCAGCAGCAGCTTGCGGTCAATGTCGTCGAAGCCGTGCTTGTCCACTTCCAGCATCTCGAGCGCGGCCTGCGCGGTGGCCTTGTCGATATGACCGGCGCCGCGTACCTGGGCAAAGTCGCGCACCCGTCGCAGCAGGCGGTTGGCGATGCGCGGCGTCCCCCGGGCCCGGCCCGCGATCTCGCGCGCCCCCAGCTCGTCGACGCCAACGTCCAGGATCTCCGCCGAGCGCTTCACGATCACTTCCAGCTCGGCAGCCGTGTAGAAGTCCAGGCGCAGCAGGATGCCGAAGCGCGAACGCAGCGGCGCCGACAGCAACCCCGCGCGCGTGGTCGCCCCTACAAACGTGAACGGGCTGACGTCAATGGTGTGCGTGCGGGCCGACGGTCCTTGCCCGATGATGATGTCCAGCTTGTAATCTTCGAGCGCCGAGTAGAGGATCTCCTCCAGCGCGGGCTGCAGCCTATGCACTTCGTCGATGAACAGCACTTGGCGCTCGCGCACATTGGTAAGGACAGCGGTCAGGTCGCCCTTGATCTCGAGCGCTGGCCCCGCACTCTGCTGGAACGCGACTCCCAGTTCATTGGCAATGATGGTGGCCAGCGTGGTCTTGCCCAGCCCGGGCGGGCCGTAGAGCAACACATGATCCAGGGCCTCGCCACGCGCGCGCGCCGCCTCGATGGCCACCGCCAGGTTGGCCTTCACCTTGGGCTGCCCGATGAATTCCGCCAGCCGCTTGGGCCGCAGCTTCAGTTCAAAGGAGGCATCGTCTTCGACCTGATTGGCCGAGACCAGCCGGTCTTTCAGGGGAGCATCTTTTGTGGCGGTCACTGGCGCGATACTAAGCCGAAACCTCCGAAAATTCCATACGCCGACACTCGCACGCTAACGCCGCCGGTCTCTCGCTGGCAGGTTTATGATCAGTGATAGCTCTCGAGGTACGCCTCCGCCTCGATCTCCACCAGCATCTCGGGCGAGATCAGGCGGCTTACCTCTACCATGGTGGTCGCCGGCCGGACCTCGGCGAAGAACTGCCCATGCGCCCGCCCCACCTCTTCCCATTGCGTGATGTCGGTGACGTACATGCGCGTGCGCACCACGTCCTTCAAGCTGCCGCCCGCCTTCCGCAGGGCGGACTCGATGTTGCGCAGCGTCTGCACCGTTTGCGCATAGGCGTCGCCGCCGCCCACGATCTTGCCGTTCGGGTCGGTGGCCGTCGTTCCTGAGACGTGTATGTACGGCCCCACCCGCACCGCCCGCGAATAGCCCACCACCGGCTCCCACGGCGTGCCGCTGGAGATGTGTTGGCGTTCCATGATTCCGCTCCTCAACAGGAAGTGGCACGGATTCTTTCACAAAGTCGCGCCGGGTTGCCAGGCTGCTATCAGACTCGCGGGTTGGCTGCTAGCCCTTGGGCGTCCAACCAAAACAGCATCGGCAACGCTCCAACCATCCAGCTTCCCCTGCTAACTAAAGAGGCGCGCATTACGCCGGTTACCAAAGATCGTGCGTGTCGCACTTCTCACTTGCGCAGGGGCGGAGAACTGCGCTATGACGCGCAGAGAGGCCGGGCTCGGAATGTCATGATCGAGGAGACCCATCCACTGCGGCAGTTGTTCACCGAGCTGGTGACGCGCAAGTTCGCCACCGGCGTCGGCATGTACAACCAGGAAGTGGTCGGCTACGTGGCCAACCTGCTCACGGAATTCTGCGAGGCCGAGCAGCTCTACAAGGTGCGCAATGCCGCTGGGCGTCCGCTGCACGACGTGGGCGAGATGCTGCTCGAGACCGATCCCATCTACGGCGACGCGCCTTCCTTTGACCGCGAGCGCCAGGTGCGCAA
>DASYTX010000049.1:0-13975 GCA_036001865.1 Terriglobales bacterium | reverse complement strand
GCGTGGAAAAAATGGTCACGTTCTGCCGCTGCAGCGACGGAAAGGTGAACTGCTGAATGATGGTGTCGAAGAAGATGCCGTAGCTCAGGCGCACCACTGACCGGCCTTCCCCGTCCGGGTTCCAGGCCAGCCCGACTCGCGGCTGGAGCATGGTCTTCGGGTCCTCGGGTTGGCGTGCAGCCAGCGGACTATCGATCTGGCGAAGCAGCACGAAGGCGCGGTCGCGGCTCATATCGGGATAGAAACCGGAGCCCAGGTCATAGCGCAGGCCGAAGTTGAGCGTGAGCGTGGGTGTGAGGCGGATGCGGTCGTTGAAATACAGGGCGAACAGGTTGGTGGATTGCTGAAAGGAACCGTCGCCGGTCGAAAGCAGGATCTCGCGCACCGCGCCGGGTGTGGCAAAGCCCTGGGGATAGAGCGTGGTATTACCAGCGATCACCGAGGGCCGGTCAAAAAAGAAGATGGTGTAGCCCAGCGAGCCGAAAAGGAAGAGGCCGCCGAGGCGCGGCATGTAGAGTTCAGAGGCCCCAAAGCTGAAGTGATGGCGGCCGCGGGCAAGCGAGATGTCATCACGCACCTGCCAGCGTCTCTGATAGAACACGCCAGGGGTGTTCTGGTTGGCGCCGATCTGCACCGCGGGCGTATCGGGAAGGCCGGGCACGCTTTCCACGGCGAAGGCCAGGTTGGGCGCGGTGGATGCGGCCTGGATTTCGCTGCGCGCGTCTGCAAAGCCGAAGCGCAGATCGTTCAGCGCGCTGGCGGAGAAGGTATGCGTCCAAGCCAGCGCCGCCGACAGGTAACGGTTGGTGGTGCGATTGCCGTTAGATTCGTCAGCGGCAGCAGGCTCGCCCATCAGCTCGTTGTGGCCATCGTTGTGTTGCCCGGCAAGACGGAGGAAGAAATGGTTGTGGTCGTTTGGCAGCCAGTCCAGGCGCCCACTCACGCTGCGGTCGTCGTAAGGGCGGGGGAGAAAGCGTCGCGCCACCGCGCCCGGAACCAGGGCCAGCTCAGCCAGTGCGGCGTCGGTGACGAAGTTCGAATCGCGATCGCGCAGGATCTCGGCTCCTGCCCAGAAGAACAGCTTTGCCGTGATTCCGGCGCCGACGGCGCCGCCCAGGTGCTGGCGGGAACTGGGAGCGTCGGGTGCGTTGTCGCGGGCTTCGAAGAAGTTGCGCGCCGCCAGCTTGTCATGGCGAGCTAAGAAGAACGCGTTTCCGTGCAAGCCAGTGGCGCCAGCGCGGCTGACCACGTCCACCATGGCGCCGTTAGTGCGGCCGTCTTCAGGTGTGCCATTGGCGGTGGTTACGCGATACTCCTGCACGGTGGAGAGCGGCAGCGCCTGCAGGTATCCGCCGAAGATGTAATCGCGGTTGTCGATCCCGTCGAGGTTGACCTCGGAGTTGCGGCC
Organism: Terriglobales bacterium; assembly: GCA_036001865.1. Lineage (GTDB taxonomy): Bacteria > Acidobacteriota > Terriglobia > Terriglobales > Acidobacteriaceae > DASYTX01. The sequence goes on along the minus strand of DASYTX010000049.1, from coordinate 12,567 downwards.
GTCGCTGCCGTTTACCGAGAATGTGCCGGCACGCGCTTTGTTGCGGGCGAACGATCCTTGCGGACGTATGCCCGGCACCAGCACCATCAGATCGGTAAAGCTGCGCTGCTGCAGCGGCAGCTCAGCAATTTCTTCTTGGGTGATCACCGACTGCTGGGTGGTATTGGCGGTATCGACTGCCACGCCGAACTCGCGCACCGTGAGCGTCTGCGGTTGGCTGCCCACCTTCAACTCAGGTGAGACGTTGGCGCTTTCGCCCAGCCGCACCTGTACTGCCACGGAGTAGATCTGGAAACCCTGAGCAACGAAGCTAACTTCATAGCGTCCCGGCTCCAGCCGCGCCATGCGATAACGCCCGCCGGCGTCAGTGGTGACTTCGATCTGGGCGCCCGAGGCGACGTTGCGCGCCTTGACCCTGGCGCCGGCAATCACCGCGCCGGTGGGATCGAGTACGCGCCCCTCCAGCCCGCCGCTAGTGGCCTGAGCTACCGCCAGACCAGCCAGCACCAGCACGATGAGCAACTGCTTAGGCATGGCGAGTTGGATGCCGTAGCCGGACGGAACAGCAAAAACAGGAAAGAATTCTTATAACTGGACGGCCTAGGATCTTGGCTGTCCTGCTCAGGACGCCGCCGCCGTCACGCCCGCTATATGGGCCGTGCCCAGCTTCTTGTAGGCTTCAACACCGGCTTCGCGTACCGTGGGATCAGGACTCATGAGGCATGATTGCAACTCGGCAGCGTAGTTATAAAGCTCGAGAAAGCCGATGGCGTAAGCTCCGCAGGCTTTCAGCCAGGGGTTATCGCTGCGCACCAAAGCCAGCGTTATGTCGAGCCGGTTGGCCACCACCCCACCGAAATATTTCCGACCGATGCGGGAGCGCTCGGCGATGCTGACCGCCTCATCCAGTAGCGGCACTAGCAGGTTGCGCACATGGACGTTCAAAATGTTGTCGAGTAGCTCCAGGGCATTGTCGCGCACTACCGGCACCGCCGAGGTCACGCCCACGTGGGCGCTGTGCAGGTCATATTGCGGGTAGAGCAGGTTGAGCAGCCGGAAGATGCGTTCCAACCCCAGGTCCATTGCCGCCCGCATCTCCGCCAATTGCGCGTCGGTGCTCTTCGAATCGCCGATGACCTGCGCCAGCATTTGATAAGAGCTGTAGTGCTCAGCGATCTCTGAGGCCATGGCCGTTTCGACCAGCTGCGCGTTCAGGCGGAGCTCGGGGCGGTCGCGATGTAGCTTGTTCAACGCCACGACAATCTCGTAGCGTAGCTGTGGATCATCGACCAGCAGCGACTCTTGCAGCACATGCACGCCGCTCTGCGTCCCGATCCGCGCCAGGATGCCGGGCAACTGCCGCCGCACCACCGGCTCGACATCGGGGTCGCGCAGGTGGTCGCGCAACATACCTACGATGGAGTCGTGGAAGCTCTCCAGCGCCAGGCGGGTGTCCTCCACAAACAGCGGATCCTGGAGCTTGTCCAACAAGTCGGGAACAAGCTTGCGCAAGCGCAGCCTGCATACCGAGGTGATAGCGTGCGAGACCACTCGCGGATCCTCATCGTGCAGCAGCCGCCGCAACTGCCGCTCAAAATGGTTGGGCAGCAGGCCCAGCAGGCGTGCCGCCTCGGCCCGCACTTCGGGTTTGTCCTTGACCATCAGGTCGAGCACCACGCGCGCGGCGTCCAGGTTTTCCGTCGCGCCAGGCTTGGCCAGGAATGCCACCAGCGCGGTGCGCACCGCCAGGTCATCGCCGTTCCGGGATTGCTCCAGCAAGCTCATGGGATCGACTTCGGTGACCAGGGTGAGGAACAGCAGCGCTTCCGTGCGCACATCGAGGTTCTCGTCGTGCAGGAGTTCTTTGACGCGTGGAAGCATGACGGCATCTTTGGCGGACGCCAGCAATCCGAGCGCCTCTCTGCGCACCTGCGGCGATGGGTGATTCAGCAGGCCCCGCACGATTGCGGGCGCCGACGGCCAGCGCTGCGCTTGCAGCAGCTTCAGCCGGTACACGATCTCCTGCTCTTCCAGTGCGCCCACATCTTCGACCAGCAAGCCGGTAGCAGAGCTGTCCAGTACCGGTGCGATGCGCTCCGCCTCCAGGCGGTAGCTGCGGATGCCCTCGCGCAACAGGGCCACATAGGTGCGCCGCGCCGACAGTGCCGCCAGTGCCCACCCTCCCAGCAGCACCAGGCTCACCCAGCTCAATTGGGGTGCTGCTAGGCGCAGATAATTGGCCAGCAGCAGCACCGCCACACCAGAAAAGAGGTCGCCCACCCGCCAAATCACCGTGTCTATGAAACCCTTGGCCTGGATCTTCAGCGCCGAGGGTACCGGGAGGTACAGCAGTTCTACGCTGGACTTGTCCACCGAGTAGCGCAGCACCTGGTCTGAACCCCTCAACAGCACAGCCGCGGCCAGCGTGCCCACAACCAGTACCGACACCGAGCCCAGCGTCAGCGCCACCGGCAGGACCAACAACGCCGGCCCGATGCCAAACCGCCTCAGCAACCTGGAGGTCAACACGAATTGTGCTGTCAATGAAAGCAGCCCGGTGTAGAAGTTGAAGTCGCCGAAGAAGGCGGCCAGCGCGTCGGTCTGTGGGATGTGTTGCTTGGCGATGCTCTTGAACTGCCAGCCTACGGTTGCGGTGACGAATGACGACAGCCAGATCACCGCCGCAATCGCGCGGAGGTGAGGCGAAGCCAGGATCTGCTTGAAGCCTTCGACCAGCGCCAGCTTGGCGCTGGGTTCATCGGCAGCGGCCGCCTGGCGGGCGGTGCTGGAACGACTGATCAGCCACACCAGCCCGATGCAGGCCGCCAAGGCGGTTGCCATGGCCAGCAGCAGGCTGTGGGTGCCGAAGGCAATGACAAGTCTCTTTGTAGTGAAGCCACTGAAGATCGCGCCTGCAATGGCCCCGCCGCCAATCACGGCAAAATACTGCTTGGCCTCGCGGGTGGTCAGGACGAAGTTGGCCAGTGTCCACACCTGCGCCGTGGCCACCACGCCGAAGATGCCTACCCACACGTAGATTGCCGAGTAGAGCCAGCGTACATTGCCCCCTGTTGCCAGCCACCAGAACCCAACGCAGCACACCACGTACAGTGCCAGGCTGGCCATCAGCAACTTCTGCAAGCTGAGCCGGCGGCCGATGCGCACGTAGCCCGCCACCACCACGCCCACCAGCATCGCACTGGCAATGTCGGCGTATGGCAGTTGGATGGCCTTGAACTGATCGAGGAATAACGCGTCGCGCGCTACCTTCCCCATTACATAGCTGAAGAGGATGAGGAACAGGTATGCAAACAGCAGGATGGCGCGCCCTAGCGCGCTGTTCGCCGTCCTCACCAATCTTTCAGTCATCCCGGAATCCTAAATTTCTCCAAAAAATGGCCCGATTATATCCCCCATATCCCCCGGTAGCGCCGGCGTCTCGCCGGCTCGCACGGGTCGTCGTCTGGCCGCTGTTACTTACGCTCAGCCGCGGCCGCCTGGCGCTGCGCCCTCCCGCCCAAATACGCCTGCACGATCTTGTCGCGCCGCGCAATGATTTGCGACGCCAGGTACTCGGCTGCGTCCCTGTCGGACAACTGCCCCGTTTCCACCGCCGCCCTGATCTGCTCGTCGGTGAACGATCCCACGATCTCAGCCGCCCAAGCGGCGTCGGCCTGGGTCATGTTCTCGAAAGCCACCAGGGGGAAGTTCTGCTTCCACTGCTGCGGATTGAAGTCCTCGGCGCTGTAGAGCCCCACGCTTGGATAACGAAACTTCTTCCCGTAGGTCCAGCTCGGCTGGTAGATGCCCGCAGTCAGCAGCACCTTGCCCGCATCTTCCCAATCGACGATATGCGAATGCCCCACCCGGGGCGGGTTGGGAAAGAAGGTCTCACTCCCCAAGGCGGAGCCGAAATCGATCAAGTAATGGCGGATGAAGCTGCGGCCGTTCTCGCTGACATACCGGTCCAAGGTGTTGGCGGCGCGAATATCGTTGTGCTCCAGCCAGGCACAGAAAACGCGCAGGGCGCGCAGGTCGCGCCGATGCTCGTGGGGAATAATGTCGTTAGGGTCGTCGCGGCGTACGCCGAGGAAGTGGAACCCGCCCTTGGTGCCCTGGAGCAGCTTGCTGGCCACCGCGCGATAGCTGCCGTCGGCCCGCCGCGCAACCATGCCCAGGATTGCCTCCAGGTCTGCTTGGGTCATGCGGCGCTTGACTCCTGATTTGTCCGTGAACTTGGCGTCGGGCGCGATCTGCAACTGCTCCGGCCGCAGATAAAAGATGGTGTTCTGCGGGACGCTGTAGCCGATGGCATAGAAGAGCTTGGTGGCGATCACCTCGGCGGCCGAGGCTAGCTCCAGATACCGCGGCGGGTCGAACTTGATGATGTAGGTGTCGCCCCTCGAGTCCTTGATCCAGAACCCTGGCGTGAAGCCCTGGGTCTTGCCGCGCGTGATGGTCAACACGCTGCCGCTCGGCCCCGCATCCTCATCCGGCCCACGCCGGATCTCTTCCAGCGACATCGGCCGCCGACCATTGCGATTAGTGAACCAGGAGGAGTCCGGCACCCCGCCAACGCTGTTGACGTTGTAGGCCTCCTTGCGCTTGCCTGCGATTATCCGCGCCGTGCGCGGGAAGTCGAATGCTTGCTTGATCTGCTGGAACACCGTGCCGTTGATGAAATCGTAGCCGAAGCCGGTCTCGTGTTCCTTCGGTTCCGGGATCGACTTCATGTCGTGGTCCACCCAGATGGGCTTCTCCCCTGGCGGCTGCTGGGGGAGCGCAATCGCGCTCAGCGCCAACAGAGCGGCTATCACGAGTGCGGATTTGGTGACGGCACGCATTTGTTCACTTATCACTTACCACTTATCACTGGTTCTCAAAACGTTGGTCCAAACGTGAAGAAAAACCTCGTTCCCTCCTCGCTCTTCCCCACATACACCCGTAGGAAGATCTTCTTCCTGCTCTTGAACTGCAGCCCGCCGCCATAGGTAATGCGAAAGAACTGGCTGCTGAACTCCGACCAGTCGTTGAATACCTGACCGAAGTCGGTGAACCCGAAGGCGCCGATGCCCCCGGTGAGGTCCACCCGATACTCCACGTTCCAAGCCGCCGCGTTGCGCGCGTGGAAGCGGTAGGTGTCGTAGCCGCGCAGCGTCTCCCGGTCGCCCAGACGCGCCAGCCGGAAGAACGGCACCTGGGAGCCGCCCTTGGGAGAATTGAACTCCAGCAGTGTGCGCATGGCCAGCACCCGGTGTTCGCTCCCCATGGGAGCGTAGTAGCGCGCATCCAAGGTGTAGTTCCAGTAGCCGAAGTCACCGCTGCCCACGCTGTCGTTGGAGCTGACCCCCAGCCGGATAAACCCTGCATGGACGGGATTACTCGCACCTTTTCTAGAGTCAAATTCCGCGAAAAAGTAGCCACTCAGCAGAGCCGCGCCTTCGGCCAGGCCTGGTACTTGCAAGGGGGAGAACTGCGACTGCGTGGTGGGGAAGCGCTGGTCCTTTCCTGGAAAGACGCTGTTGCTCGAGTAGTTGAACCCCACGCCAAACTTCAGCAGTGACTGCGGCCGCAGGTTCAAACTCAGGTCGGCGCCGCGCTCCTGCAGGTCGTAGTTGGTCCGCAGTGGGGGAGCCCCGGCTCCGATCCCCCAGAAGTCCTCCTGGGGGCGCAGCCGATGGATCCCGATCAGCTTCACGTAGAATTTCTCTACTTTTTCTGATTGTGTTCCGCTACGAATGCCGGCGGTCATCTCGGTGTACTTCTTGGTAGTGGCGCGCACCGTGCCAAAGAACTGAAGGCCCGGCAGGCTGTCAGCTGTGGATAGAGCCACGCCGCCTCCGAACCCCGAGCCGTCCCCCAACCCGCCAATCAGGGGACGGGCGTGCGGGTCTCTCAGAAATTCCCGGGCTATGCTGAGCACCTGGGTATTCTCCAGGGAGGTGAGACCGCGCTCCACCTTGGGAGCGAGGGCGCGAAAGGGCGCCAGCAGGATGCGCGCCGGTAGCGGCGACTTGGGCGGGAACTTGGCGGGATCGACGATCCGTTCCCGCGGCTGCTCGCTCTCAGCGCTGTCCCCTTGTGCCGCCGCGGGCTGCTGCTCGCGCTGGTGCTCGATTGCGGCCGGCTGCGCCTGGTGTGCTTCAGGGTTGTCCGCCGGCTGCTGAGCCCAGACGGGAGCCGGGAGCAGGGCGGCAATCAGCGCCAATTTCGCCAGCGGGTATGTTACTGTCCGCGGTACCACAAGCAGACTCCCGACCCTGCCCGCTGCCATGCAGTCGTCAGGCGAGCACACATGGACACCTTAAGCCCACACCGGGGGAACGCGAGGCGCACAGTGTAATACGGAGAAGCAAAATCAAGCGAAGTTTGTGGGGCCGGGGGCGGAGATAACCGCGCGTTGGCACCGATACAGCACCGGCGAAAATACAAGCAGAACCAATACGATCGTCTGGATCAAACCACCGACGTACTGTGCCATTTGGCTTTCAATCGTGAGGAGGCGCGGGATGAGAGCTATGCCCAGGGCGGTTAGCAGTTGACCGCTCTCAGGAGAGAACAAGGTGCACTGAAGAACATCCAACAGTATGCCCAGCGCAAACATCACGATTACAATTCCTAACCAGCCAAAGTTAATGTAGCTCTCCGTCAATACCCCCACTGAGATGGAAACGTTTTCCAGGTCCTTTTCCTCCGTCATGCCGTAGGCCAGCTGGAAAAACCGGTTGGCCTCGTTGACCGAGGGTTTGCCGGGCCACAAGGCGCGCGGAATCAGGGTCACCGCTAAGTAGGCGTACAACCGGCCATGTTGATAAGGTACGACAGTAGGGGTCAATTCCATCACGGTTGCCGATTGCCGCAACAGAGACATCCTTCCAATGCTCTCCTCGGCCAAGGCATACCATTGCCCCGATTTCGGGTTTTGCAGGGCCGACGCCCATTTGTCGATAGAGGCGTTGACCCAAAACAGCATCCGTTCCGTGATTCCGCTGGAGACTCGGCTGCTCCAGAAGGCCTGCCGAAAATGGCCCTTACCGGGCTGGAGGAACAGCACCAGGGGCAGGACAATCCCGACGGCCACGAGCGGCAGCCTGCGGCGCTCCAAAACGTACGCTGCAGTACATATCAGTGCGAGGCTCACCCCCGCGCCTAGCCAGCCCGAAGCCATTCCCACCAATACCCTTGAACCCAGAAAGACGAAGATCAAAAACTTATCGGCTGGCGCCGCCCTCCGCCGCAGGTAACGGCGAAACACCAGCACGAAGGCGACGGTCGGCACGAGCGAAGCCAGGAGCACAACGATTAGCCGCGCACCCGTTCCCAACGCACCTGCCGCGGAGTCAGCAAAATAGCTGAGCGGAACGCCAAGCAACACCAAGGCGCGGACATAGTGCCAATGCGAAGCCTGGGTGTCGTGAAGAGTAAGAGTCATTCGCGGGGTCAAATACCGGCCCAGCCTGCTTCTCGTCCCCAACCAAAGCGCGCCCAAACCCACAACAACCATGAGTGTCGTTGATTCCAGCGCGGCATTCGAGTACAGAACTCCAGGCGGTCTAACTCTGTTACGGATCCAAAATAACGGCGGAAAGTAATAGATCCAGTACATCGAGGCCACCATTGGGAAGATAGGCAGAGTCAGGCTGCGGCTGCCCCTCCAACTGAGGTACGCTGCCCAAGCCATGGCGAGAACAGAAAACGAACAGGCTACCGGAATGAAAGAAACCTCTTCCACCCTGGTAATCCAAAGCAGCCCCGTAATTGTCGTGGGAAGGAGACCCAGCCTCACCGCCCGATAGGCGGGAGAGATCTCCTGAAATCTGGTTACGCGGGAACGTATGGGAGCCGCCCTATATTCGGGCGAGCTCCCGCCAACCCTAACCCTCTCCACTTGAGCAAACTCCCTACAGTCGCAGCGGGGTTAGATTTCAGGCCTAATGTGCGATGCCCTTCTCCGCGATGATCAGAAATGCGTTTCTTGTTCTGGATTTGGAACACGCCAGGTCCGTGTCAGCCGGCCCCGCGTTCTCGTGGTGGCGAGAGCCTTGCTGTACGGCCTGTTTCCATTACGGAAGGGACACAACTTCGCTGGATTCCGTGTGTGGGGGTGCCTTGAAAGTCGTGCTGCTCTAGGGATGACTGTTCTGAAGTTGGAACAGGGTTGCTAGCGGCTAGTTGCAATTGTTATGCCGCTTTTTGACGGGCCTGCAAGGGCCATCTCTTCCGGGAGCACGAGCGGGTCGCCGTGTAAGTGGCCATCTATAATGCACGCCCGGATGAGACCTGTGTCGCTGCGAAGGGCATCTCTGTGGACGGTGGCGGTGGTGTTTGGCGCGGCCACCGTGCTCTACAGCGCCACTTGGATGTACTACATACGCGTCGAACCCACCACTCGCATCGGCCTGCAAATACGGCGTTCCCCAGATAATTTCAAGATGCTGGAGATCGCCGCCGTTGTACCCGGCGGGCCGGCGGAGCAAGCCGGTCTGCGAGCCGGCGACCAGGTTGTCGCAGTCGATCGCCGGCCAGTACGTGGCCTTAGCGATCCCATCCGTGCCAGCCTGGTCCGCAAGCGCCCGGGCGACACGCTCACCCTGGATGTCAAGCGCCCCGGTGCGAGCGCACCGCTGACCTTCACCGCCGTGCTCGCGCCCAGGCAAGAGGAACTCGCACGGCCTTGGGCGGCCCGGGTTGCCTCCGAGCTTCTGGGCTCCTATCCGGTCCTGTTCTTAGTGGTCGGATTGGTGGTTGTGTTTCTGCGGCTGGACGATCGCAATGCCTGGCTGCTGGCCATTCTGTTTGCAGGCTTCATCGCCTCCGCGCCCCTGATCATGCTGGAGGCCATGATCCACCCGGCGCTGCGCGGCTTCGCCGTCTCCTATATGGTGCTGTTCTACGCAATTTCTGCGGCAATTTTTAATTACTTTTTTGCGACCTTCCCTGCCCCGTCACCTATTGACCGCAAGCTGCCGTGGCTGAAGTGGGTGTTCGTCATCCCCGGGTTCGCGGTCTCGGTGCCCCTGGCTGTTTCGGTGTTGTGGGCTGGCGACTCGCACCCACTGCTGATCGCCGCCATCAAGACGCGCACCCCTCTGACCAGGCCGCTGGTCATCGCCTACGTGATGGGCGGGTTCCTGCTGGGGCTGGCCTCGCTGGTCGCCAATGCCGCTTTCGGCTCTACCCGCACCGTGCGGCGCAAGACGCGGGTGATCGTCTGGGGAACGGTTGTGGGCTTCGCCCCGGTACTGGTGCTCTCAGTTCTCTCCATTTACCTGCGAAAGGACATCTACCAGTTTCCCTTTTGGATGTGGGCGTCCGCTGTGCTCGCTACCTTTCTGATCCCGCTCTCGATGGCCTATGCCGTGGTCAAGCACCGCGTGCTGGAGATCCCGGCACTGGTCAAGAGGAGCGCGCGCTACTTGTTGGTTCAGCGCGGGTTCTTGTTCTTGATGGTGCTCCTCGGGCTGGCGGCCACTTTCTGGTTGGCCCAGTACCTGGCGGCGCGCTTCCCCCAAGGCACCAAGCTGGCCGTTCCTCTGGGCGCGATCTTTGGCGTGGCACTGGTGGTGTCGGGAGCCAAGCTTCACGAACGCGTGCGCCAGCGTATTGACCGCGCCTTTTTCCGCAGCGCCTACGACGCGCGCCAAATCATGGAGGATCTTGCGGCCAAAACGCGGGTCGCCAAAAACCGCACCGAGCTGGCGGTCTTGCTAGAGGGACACCTGCAGGACGCACTTCATCCGACCCGAGTGGCGATTTACATGGAAACAGGAAAAGGTGAGCTTGGGCTGCAGTGTGGCCATGCTCCGCATGAGGCGCAGACCGTCAGCGCAGACCTGCCGGGATTGCTTGAGCTGCGGGCGCGCGGGCAGCCGTGGGACGTCGTACCAACCGACAGTACCAAGGACCAGGAGGGCTTCCGACGGTTTTGGGAAGGTAGCTTCCAGCGCCTCGACGCCCTGCACCTGCTAGGGCCGCTTTCGGCGCTCGATCCCGAGTGCCTGGTGCCGATCTCCGATCGCAGCGGACAGCTATGTGGGCTGGTGGTTTTGGGCGCGCGGCGTTCTGAGGAGCCCTACTCCGGGGAAGACAAGCGCCTGCTCGCATCCATCGCCAGCCAGGCCGGCGCTGCTCTTGAAAACATCGCGCTGGCGGAAGAGATCGCGGAACGGCTCCAGGCGGAGCGGCGCGCAGCCCAGGAAATGGAGATCGCACGCCAGGTGCAGCGCAAGCTCTTTCCCCAGAAGCTGCCGCCGCTAGCGACCCTGGACTACGCCGGCGACTGCGTGCAGGCACGCATCGTGGGCGGCGACTATTACGACTTTCTCGACCTCGGCGTCGGACGCGTGGGCTTCGTACTGGCCGACATCGCCGGCAAGGGCATATCGGCGGCACTGTTGATGGCCAACCTGCAGGCCAACCTGCGCAGCCAGTACGCGGTCGCCCTCGACGATCTCAGCGGCCTGCTGCGCTCGGTCAACAAACTCTTCTACGAGAACACCGAGCCCAGCCACTACGCGACCTTCTTCTTTGGCGCGTACGACGATGCCACCCGCACCCTGCTCTACGCCAACTGCGGCCACAATCCCCCGTTGCTGCTGCGCTGCCACGGCCCCTGCGAGCGTCTTGCGGCCACCGCCACCGTGCTAGGACTGTTTGAGGACTGGGAATGCGCCCTGGGACGGGTGAATATCGCGCCCGGCGACCTCCTGGTGGTGTACACCGACGGCGTCACGGAAGCGGTCAACCAGAACGAAGAAGAGTTCGGAGAAGCTCGGCTGGCCGAGACCGCAATGGCGGCAAGAACTCGCGGTGCGGAGCCGGTGTTGCGCAGCGTCCTGGACCAGGTGGCGCGGTTCACCGTCGGCGAGCAGGGCGATGATCTGACGCTGGTGGTCGCTTGCGGACGGTGAGGGCACCCTGGCCTAGCCAGCACGCTTGAAGAATTGCACCGCGCGCTCGTGCTGCTTGGCCTTCTTGAGCGATGGGAAGGTGCCCAGGTTGCGCCGCTTGCCCGTCCGCGGGTCTTTCTTCCGCGAGTACAGGCGGTACTCACCCGACTTGAGTTTGCGGATCATAGAAGTCAGGATGCCAGGGGCGAAGCTGGCGCTGCCACGCATTAGTATCCGAACCGGGAATGCTGGACGGGCTGACCGCGACTCAGACTACGATTTCCGGAACTTCCAGCTCTCGTTTTCGAAACGCCGAGAGGAACGCTTTGACCACGTGAGGGTCAAATTCAGTTCCGGCACCCTTCTCGATGATCTCTTTGGCGTCGAAGGGCGACATGGCCTTGCGATATGGCCGATCGCTGGTGAGGGAATCGTAGACGTCGGCCACGGAAAGAATGCGTGCTTCCAGCGGGATTTCCTCGCCTTTGGTGGGGTGATAGCCAGAGCCGTCAAACTTGTCATGGTGGGCAAGGATGATGGGCAGCACCCGGCGCAGGGTTCCACCCACCGGCTCCAGTATCTGGATGCCTACGTCCACGTGGCGCCGCATCTCCTTTAGCTCTGACTCGGACAGGCGGGCTGCCTTGTAGAGGATTTGGCGGCTGGTATGCAGCTTGCCGATGTCATGGAGCAAAGCCGACGAACGCACGTCCTCAATGCGTTCCGTATCCAACCGCATCTCTTCCGCGATCTTGGCTGCGTACACTGAAACGCGATATGAGTGGTTCTGGGTGTACTGGTCCTTGGCGATGAATTGCTGGAGGATCATCAACACCCCGTGATAAGCCTGCCGCAATTCGCGAATGCTTTCCCGCTTGTGCTCATACAACGTGCCCATTGCATACGTGGTGAGCACCAGCACTCCGCCCCAGATGGTCAGGTCGTACCAGCGCTCCTCCAGCACCGCCACGGACATCCGTTGGGAGAACATGGCGGAGTTGAAATGCATCAGCAGTCCGATCAAAGCAACGCTGGCGATCGCCGTCAGGGTCGCATGGCGTCTGCCATAACAATAGGCCGAATAGACCGCAGGCAGGCTGTAGAGGGCCAGCAGCATCCGTTGCGAATCCAACACGAAGTTCATCGCCGCCGCGAGCACAAATATCGAAAGCAGTAGCCACAGTTCACCATTTACCTGTCGCAGCTTTCCCAGGACGGCCGCCCTCATATTGCCCGCTAAGACGAATGACCGCGGTTCGGCCGCTGAGGGACCGGAGGGTTCGGCTTGTTCTACTTCGCTTGGATACGAGTTAGTTGTTGCCATCGGACTCTGTCACCGCACTCTTGCGAGGGTAGTGGGACCGCGAGCTGAGGGCTCGCTTCCGGCCATGCTATCTCTCAAGGTGGGACAACCATAGGTTACTTCCGCCATAGACCCCTCGGCCTTTCCCTCCCGCCTTCCGAGATGGGCGGGTAGTGGCGCGGCATCGTTTGGGAACAGATGGAGCTCCGGCACCTCAACCGGTGCTGATCTTGTTCTGTTTCCAGAACATCCCCAACTGATCTCTGCAAAACTTTGCATTCGCAAGTGTAAGACCAATCGGAGTCAGTTCGTTTCGTAGAACAAACCTACTGGGAAGATCCAGCACAAGTTGACAGGTTCTGAGTAGCTGCTAAT
>DASYTX010000048.1:0-2650 GCA_036001865.1 Terriglobales bacterium | reverse complement strand
TCAATTCCGAGGTGATTCTGCGCAAAATCGCCGAGCGGTTGGCGGCACGGTATCAGATCAGCATGACCCACCTCGACCACAAGAGGTCTTCGGGCCACTCGGTGACACCCGAAGCTATGGCCCTCTTCCAGCAAAAGGCGGACTTCGTGCTGGCCGGGGTTGGCGATTGAGGGTCGTGCAGCTCGGGCAGTGTGCTCGACGGCATCAAGCTAGAAAAAGCCGGCATCCCGGCGGTGGCGATTGTCACCGCGCCATTCGTCGCCACCGCGCGGGCGATGGCGACGAATTGGGGGGTACCATCATATGAGTTTCTCGTGACCTCCCACCCCATCGCTAACCTGAGCGAGGCGGAACTGAATACTAAGGCCGAGGAACTTACCGCACAGGTGGTAGCGTTCCTCGAAAAATGATCGAAATGGCATACAGCGATTAGAGCGGATTGCCGATGCGTTGCCCGGAAACTGGATTCCCGCTTTCGCGGGAATGACCCTGCCCAGGCTCACTCTTCCGTCATGCCCGCGCAGGCGGGCATCCAGCCCCCTTGTTGCGCTTGGGAAAGGCAAACGAAATTCGCTCTAGGCATCAGGGTCGGGGAGTCAACTCAACCACCAACCCCTCGCCCCACCCATACTTCTTCCGCGAGAGCGCTTGGACTGCTTTGTTGAGCGCGGGCTCGGCGGCGTCCACCACGCGTGCCTGGCCGCTGAACGTGGCCTCGGCAACCCGCCACCGTACGCGCGGGTTCATGTGCAGGTTCTGCACCCACTGGGCTCTCCTGCCGGTCTCTGCGATCACATAGTATCGTCCGTCACATTCAGTGAACCATATCTCGATTTCGCGCGGCTGTCCGCTCCGTCGTCCAGTTGTCGTCAGGTATAAATACGCTGGCTCCGTAGCTCTCGTCATGGCTCGTTCTTCTACAGCTGGTAGGTTGGGCAAAAGCGCAGCGGTGCCCAACACCATCAGAGTATCGTTGGGCTTCGCACGCTCAGCCCAACCTACTAAACTGGAACCTGCTGCAGCCTCTTTACCACCCGACCGTATAGGACTGGCGCCTCGGGTCAGCTCCGCCGTGCAGCACACCGGTTGTCTGATCGATCAGGATGCAGCACACGGCACCGGCCCGCCATACCCATTGCGGCCACCAATGCACTTTGTGTCCGAGAGTCGCGAGGGCATTCCCTGCCTCCTGAGCAACCCGGCTTTCAAGGTTTAATCGCCCTGGGTGATAGCTGTGCGGCTCAAAAGAATCGGGAAAGCTATAACTAGCAAAGCGCGGCGCCTCGACCGCCTCCTGCGAGTTCATGCCGAAGAGGACAATGTTCAGGAAAGCCTGCAGCATTGCTTGCGCTTGCACGTCTCCTCCAGGGGTACCGAACGCCATGAAGGGTCGTCCATTGCGCAGAGCCAGAGCCGGATTTGGCGTCAGTCGGGGACGTTTTCCCGGAGCCACACAAGAAGCATGATTGGGGTCAGTCCACGATTGCGAGCCGCGAGAGGAGGGACACAAGCCGGTCCCAGGAACCACTGGCGTATCGGCTGAGGTATCGCTGGGTGTCGCCGAGAAGACATTGCCATGCCGGTCCACCACGCAGATATACGAGGTATCCAACCCCGGCGAGCCGCTTCTGCGCGGCTCTGGACCCATTCCCTGGCGCGGAGCAAAAGCACTCATATTGTGAGGGTCCCCGGCTGGCGGCATCTCGGGCCAGGCTTCGTTTTCTCGGATCAAAGCACGGCGCTGCGCGGCGTACGCCTTCGAGAGCAAGCCCGCCATCGGCACCTCGACGAACCGCGGATCACCGTAATAACGGTCGCGATCAGCAAAGGCCAGTTTGATGGCCTCAGTTACGGTGTGGATGTACTGTGGCGAATTGTGCCCTTGCGCGCGCAAGTCGCACCCTTCCACCAGATTCAGGGCCTGCAAGAGCACTGGACCCTGACACCAGGGACCACAGGCATACACTTCAACGTCACCGAAGGTTGTCTGCACCGGCGGTTCTATCCCGACCTGAAACTCCGCCAGGTCTTCCGTGGTCAATAGCCCACCATTGTCGCGATGGAACTGAACGATTGCAGCGGCGATGTCGCCGCGATAAAAGGCGTCCCGCGCCGCTCGTAATCCGGCTTCCCGCCCTCGGCTCCGCGCGTGGGCTTCTTGGTCGGCCATATACTGCAGCGTCCGTGCCAGGTCGGTCTGCCGGAAGATGTCACCTGGCTGGGGTGGCTGTCCACCAGGGAGATAAATCGCCGCGTTGGACGGCCAACGGCGGTAACTCTCAACATTCGCACGAATCTGCCCGGCCATGAAGGCATGCATGGGAAAACCCTCGCACGCGAAGCGGATGGCGGCAGCGGCGACCTCGCCAAAACTCAGCGTGCCGTACCGCTCCAAGGCAGTGATCCAGGCATCGGGCGCAGCAGGGACGACAGTTCGCAGGATGCCTTCCGGGATGCGTCCACCATAGTCGCGGCGGAACAACTCCGCGGACACCGCCCGCGGCCAGCAGCCAAGCCCACTAATGGTGATCACCTCGCGCCGGTCGGCTACGTAAAGAATGATGGGAGCCACGCCCGCCACGTTCACCATATCGCTTTGTAAGACGCCCAAAGCGATTCCTGCGGCCACACCGGCATCAATTGCATTCCC
>DASYTX010000047.1:0-3101 GCA_036001865.1 Terriglobales bacterium | reverse complement strand
CTTGCCGCCGGGCCAGCGTACCCATAGGCCAGTCGGCACCTGGCTCATCCCCAAGACCTGGACTGCCCCGTCTTGCGAACCGTAGCCGCTGCCCGCATGGACTTCGCGTATCGGGCCCTTGCCTTCGGCGTATTCCAGCCGCAAGGCTGCGCCTACGCCGGTCGGATTGCCCGGCGGTCCTTTGAGGCGCACCCGCAACCCCGGGCATGCACTCACGTTGCGGTAAAGCCGGGTCTGGGCGCCGTTCTGGCTGACTGCCAGGTCGACCCGCCCGTCGCCGTCGTAGTCGCTCACCGCGCAACCGCGTTGTTCGCCATAGATTTTGATGCCGCTCTCCTGGCCGGCCATGGGGCGCAAGCGGCCGTGGCCGTCGCCTTTGAGCCACAAGCCGCGCCCGGCATCCTGCCGGCCAGTCTCCGGATTCAACGCGAAGAAGTTCTGGCTTAAGAACAGGTCTTCGGCGCCGTCGCCATCCGCGTCGGCCACGCAGATTCCGAAGGCCGGCGCCCACTGCGCCTGGACCGGCAGTTCCACGGCTTCAAATCTCTTTCCACGGTTCAAAAACAGCATGCTCCCAACGGTGTTGACTTCCACCACGCGCATCGACTCCAGTCGCTCCCCGTAGATCTGCGGCAGGCTTGCCTTGCCGTAGGCCTCGTAGCTGGAGAGCTTCTCCTGCAGGAAGGGCACGGCCGCCCGCACCATCCGCCAGCCTCGCTCCGGCACTTCCTTCTGCAGCGACGGCTCCCAGCGCGCCTCGATCAAATCCACCTGGCCCGCTCCGTTGAGGTCTCCGTAATACAATTTCCACGGTCGCTCGGGGCTGCCCGCATATTTGCTGTTCCGGCCCCAGTTGGAGGCTACGATGTCCAGGCGGCCATCGCCGTCCAGGTCTCCGGTGCTCACGCCGTGCCACCAGCCTTGGTACTGGTTTAAGCCCAGTGCCTGGGTTTGTTCTTCAAACAGCCCGTCCTTGAAACCAAACACGCGCACCGGACCCCATTCGCATGCGGCCACCAACTCCGGTTTTCCATCCCCATCCAGATCACTCAGCACCGCTCCGCTTACCAGACCCATCTGTTCCCATTTCTGCGCAGGCACGAAGCGCCCGCCTTCGTCGCGCAGCCATTGCGAAAGGGCTGGCTCCGGGTAACGGCCCGCCACCGCGCGCCCGCCCACAAACAAATCCAAATCACCATCGCCATCGATGTCACCCAGGGCCAGCGGCCCGGTGCTGGCAACCGGACCGAGCACACTCTCCCCGCTGACACCCCGGCCCACGTCGTAGACCCGCACGCAGCCGCCGTTGGTCAGGCCGTCCTCGTAATTGGCCGAACCCACCAGCACTAAACTGCCCATCCCCACCACGCTGGTCTGGTCGCGACTGACCGCTTTGCTCAAGGGTCCATTGGTCAGGCGGGTGAAGCCGCCGCGCCCGTCATTGTGATAGATCGCCAGCGCGCCGCCCTTGCCACTGCCAATGATTAAGTCTTCCCTTTGGTCCCCGTCCAGGTCCTCCCAGGCCACCCCCGGTCCCAACTGGCTTAAGCGCCAAGGCAACAGCGGTTGGCGCGCGAAGTCGTCGAAGGGTTCTTCGTGATGGATGTGGCCCAGCAACCCGCTCACATCCTGGAACAGGGCAGCAGAGGGACTGTGGGTGTTGCGGGCGGCGGGCGGCGTCACCGCAGCCGCGCCTTCCTCCAAGATTTCATAAAGCCGGTTGGGCTGTGCATTGCTCACGACAGTGCGCCCCCCGCCGCGCCAGCTCACTTCAATACTCAGTCGGTTGGTGGCTGAACCGGCCGCAAAAACCCGCAGGGCGTCATCGCCCGAGAGATAGCGTCCCCCGCAAATCATCTCCTGACTCTGCTGCGGCACCGGCCCACCCCGCACCGTGATCTTCGCTCCAATGCCCGCCGTGTTGGGCGCCTTGCCTTTAAGGCGCACTGCCACCCTCGCCTGGCCGGCCTCGTTGCGATACACCCCGGCCTCCTCATTTAAATTATTCATCACCACATCCAGGTCCCCATCATTGTCCAGATCCGCCAGACACATGCCGTGCGAAACACCCGGCGTGTTGAAACCCCACTTGCCTCCCACCTCCTCAAACCCCAGGTCCCCACCATTGCGGAAGACAAAGTTGGGTGTAGCGAGGCGGCCGAACAGATTGTTCAGACTGAGCAGTTGCCACTCTGAAAGTTGCTTCTGCGCTTTCATGGCTTCTGCGCGATCCATGATATCGGCGTTCATCGCGTCGCGCTCGTGGCCGGTAGTGATGAGCAGGTCCTCGTAACCGTCGAGGTCCACGTCGAGGAAGATCGGTGTCCAGGACCACTCGGAAGCATGCAGCGCAGCGAACCAGGCGATTTCAGCGAAGGTTCCATCACCGCGGTTTTTGAAGACCGTGTTGTGGGCGAACTGTGGCCGGTCCTCTAACCCCCCGATGGTCGATTCGCAGGGTGGCACGCCACCGATTTGCAAATGCCGGCCCAGATGCTGGCGGCCGAGCATATCCACGACAAAAAAATCGACCTCTCCGTCGCGGTCAATGTCGGCAAAATCGACGCCCATGGAAAACATGCTGGTATGGCGCAACGCTGTGCGCGGCATTGCGCGAAACTTGCCTTGGCCCGTGTTCAGCCAAATGCGGTCGGGCGAGGCGAAATCGTTGCACACGTAAATGTCCGGTGTGCCCTCGCCGTCGATGTCGCGCATCATCACTGATAAACCCCAATCGTACGGCGGCGATCGCAATGGCTGGTCGTCTTCATCCAGGAACATCCCGTCCGTGACTGAGAGCGCAGTGAAACGTCCCTGGCCGTCGTTACGATACAGCACGTCGGCTTCACCGTTCTCGACAATCCTGCCCCGCTCACCGACCGAGAAACGGCCTGCCAGGTCCGGCTCAGTCACGCGCCGGCCTTTGTATTCAAGGATCATCATGCGACCCGCGTCGTTATTCACGCGAAACGGCGCATTAGGTTCGTCGCGCATGGTCACGACGCGATAGTTGGCGATGTAAACATCGAGATCACCGTCGCGATCGATGTCGGCCAGCGCGAGCGAGGCCCCGCACTTCTTCGGGTTGAGAGCCGCTTGTT
>DASYTX010000046.1:0-15827 GCA_036001865.1 Terriglobales bacterium | reverse complement strand
GGTGGGCACCAGTAGCAGCGAGTTGCGAAACGATCTCAGCCGGAGGCCCGGACATTTGTTCAACCAGGCCTCCGCCGGCCGCGGGCAAGTCGACGGGGCGACTACTCAGGACCACGACGCGCTTGTCCCCATATGGCCAGGCCGCAAAGGTCAGAACCTTCTCGAAGGTCTTGCGACCTATCACAATCGCGTCGACGCTTGCTATAAACTCGTCGTAGCCGTGGGGTTCGCCGCCGCCCGGTGGCAGAAAGTCGAGATCGCCGTTCGGTCGCGCAATGAAGCCGTCGACGCTGGTGCCGACAAAAACAGAGACCATCATCGTTGATTCCTCACCTGTGGCCGCCTAACTCTTGTCCAGGCCAGGACAAATCGCGCCTCGCCCATGCGCCTACGGTTAGAATGCAAGTAACAGGGTTCGGGTCCTCTCTGTCCGCCATAACCGTGCAGGCCATCGGAGCGCAAGCCCGCCTCGGGCGATTCACGTTATCAGCATCATTAAAGGACACAAGGTTTTGACCACGGCCATTCGCAACATCGCCATCATCGCACACGTTGACCACGGCAAGACCACGCTGGTTGACGCCATGCTGCAGCAGAGCGGCACGTTCCGCGCCAACGAGCAGGTGCAGGAACGGGTCATGGACTCCAACGAGTTGGAGCGTGAGCGCGGCATCACTATCCTCGCCAAGAACACGGCGGTCATCTACGACGAGGTGAAGATCAACATCGTCGATACCCCCGGCCACAGCGACTTCGGGGGCGAGGTGGAGCGCGCGCTGAAGATGGTGGACGGGGTCATGCTGCTGGTTGACGCCAGCGAAGGCCCGCTGCCGCAGACCCGGTACGTGTTAGGCAAGGCGCTGGAGGCGAAGCTGCCGCCCATCATCGTCATCAACAAGATGGACCGCCCGGATGCCCGCCCCCAGGAAGTGCTCAACGAGATCTACGACCTGTTTATCGATCTGGACGCCAGCGAAGATCAGCTCGATTTTCCCGTGCTCTACACCAACGCCAAGACCGGCACCGCGACCCGCGACTGGGCCCGGCCCGGCCAGGACCTGGGCCCGCTGTTCGATTCCATTCTGGCCACGATTCCACCGCCCGCGGGCGATGCCGGCGGACCATTGCAGATCCTGGTCGCCAACCTCGACTACAGCGACTACCTCGGCCGGCTGGCCATTGCGCGCGTGTTTAATGGGACGCTGCGCACGGGCGAGGAAGTCGGCATCGCCAAGCTGGACGGCTCGCTGGAAAAGGTGAAGATCACGAAACTGTTTTCCTTCCGCGGGCTGACGCGCGTCGATATTGAGGAAACCGAGCTGGGCGACATCGTGGCGGTGGCGGGCGTCACCGGGATCGCGATCGGCGAAACCATCACCAACGCCGACCATCCTGCGCCCCTGGCGCACCTGGCGATCGACGAGCCCACCATCGCCATGCAGTTCACCGTCAACACCTCGCCGTTTTCCGGACGCGAAGGTCCGTTCGTCACCTCGCGCCATTTGCTGGAGCGGCTGGACAAGGAACTGCTGACCAACGTCTCACTGCGCATGGAAGAGACGGCCAGCCCCGATACCTTCAAGGTCATGGGACGCGGCGAGTTGCAGCTCGCCATCCTGCTGGAAATGATGCGGCGCGAAGGCTACGAGCTGATGGTGGGCAAGCCCGAGATCGTCACGCGCACGATTGACGGCAAGCTGATGGAGCCGGTGGAGCGGCTCACGATTGATGTGCCGGAGACATTCATCGGCGTGGTCATGGAGAAGCTGGGCACGCGCAAGGGTGAGATGACCAGGATGCACAATCACGGCTACGGTCGGGTGCGTTTGGAGTTCACTGTCCCCAGTCGCGGCCTGATCGGGCTGCGTAGCGAACTGCTGAGCGACACGCACGGCACCCTGGTGATGAATTCCCTGTTCGCCGGCTTCACCGAGTGGCTGGGCGACATCCCCCACCGGCCCACCGGAGCGCTGGTCGCCGACCGTGCGGGCGTCACCACGTCGTACGCCCTCTGGGGCTTGCAGGAGCGCGGCGAGTTGTTTGTCGGGCCAGGCGTGGAGGTCTACGAGGGCATGATCATCGGCGAAAACGCGCGCGACAGCGACCTGGACGTCAACTGCGTACGCGAGAAGAAACTGACCAACATGCGCGCCTCGACCGCCGATGAGGCCATCCGTCTGGTGCCCTTCAAGGCGCTCAACCTGGAGCAGGCGATTGAATTTATCGCTGAAGACGAGTTCGTCGAGGTCACGCCCAAGTCACTGCGCCTGCGGAAGAAGATCCTGCAATCCAACCGGCGGCCGCGGCGCAACGCCGTCCCGGTGATGAGCGAAACCGAGTAGCGCCCCGGCAAGGCACAGGCAGGTCCATGACGCCGAGACCTGCTCAGGTGAGGCCCCGTGCTTTTAGTCTCCCGCGCGCGCCGATGGAGCGCCGGCCACTAGTTCCCGAATGCGCTGCAGTTGCGATTGGTGGTTGAGGTCGTGGCCGGCCAGCATCTTCACCATAATGCCCAGCGACTCCTCGCCGCGCTCGGGATGCATCACCGGCCGCCGCAGGTCATCTTCGGTCAGCAGGCGAATGAGCGACAGGTTCCAGGCGCGCAGCGCGGCGAACGATTTCACCGCCAGTGCCGGGTCTTGGCGCTTATAAGGCCGCGCCCAAGCGTCCTGGTCCATGGGCTGAATGGTATGGTTGGGTTCGGACAGCGCTTGGCGGATGCGGAAGCCAAGCACCATCTCCACGTCGGCGAGGTGCGCGAAGAGTTCCGCTGCGGTCCACTTGCCGGGCTCGTAACTTTGGTCGAGCCCGGAACGTTGCAGGCTCTTGTAGAGTTCTTCCAGGCGTGCCGGCGACGCAGACAGCACCTCCAGCGGGGAGCGGTCTCCAAGAAACGAGATCATGCGGGTGGTGTAAGGGTGCATCGGGTTTTCTCCGTCGAACTGTGAATGTTTTACAGCTCCGCCAACATTTGCTGCATTTCCGACAGCGCCTTCTGATTGCCCTCGCGGGTGGCGTTGGCAATTCCCTTCTCCAGCATGGTGCGAGCCTCGGCTGCGCGCCCGGCGGCGATCAGCGTCTGTCCCGCCATTTGATAGCCGGGAGTGTAGTCGGGATGCAATTCGAGCAGCGTGTTGAACTCGGTCAGGGCGGCCTCGAGCTCGCCGGCCTTGCCATATTCGAGCGCCAGTCCGTAGCGGGCGAAGGGGTCGTTGGGGTTTTCGGTGAGGAATCGTTGCAGCATCTCGCGGCGGCTGGTGTCGGTCATGGGAGGGAACAGTTTGCATGCGGAGCGGGGGTTAGTAAAGCGTGCTCGTTCGCCAGCGGCAAGATGCCGTCGGACCAGCCGGCGGGACGCCGGCGCTACTATCGCGCGACTAGCTCTCGCGATGGCGGGCGAATAGAATACGACCTCGTATCAACTGAGTACCGAGTACCGATTACTGAGTACTGCTTTCTTATGGCCTGTCCTTATTTCCTGCCGACTGAGAAGTTTGAGAACGGCCCATGGCCGCATCCGGTGCGCTTGCCCTTAGGCGACGGATGGAAAGGTTTCTGCACGGCACCGGGGTGCGACGGCTACAAGCCTGCCGATCATGAATTGAAGGAGTTCTGCAACCTGGGCTATGCGCGCAAGTGCCCGCGCTACCCGCAGGCGCCATTTGCCGAATCCATCCGCTTCGGCGTTAGGTGTGATCGCGAAGGCTTGCTCGCCGTAACCTACGTCACGGAGCTCGACCATAGTCCCGGCGAATGTGGCACGGTGGAGTACGACACGCTGACGGGCGCTTGGACCAAGATCCATCCTGATCCTCGCGTGCAGATTAAGGCGGGCTGCTATCTGGAGTCGTACCTGAGGCGAAGAGGAAAGGTCGCCAGACCCGCTCTTTCCTGAACGACCATGCCACAAGAGTTCCCTCTCACGCCGCGCGCGGTCAAGGAATCGCAATCGGAAATGGCCGAGGTGGTGCTGCCCAACGACGCCAACCCGCTGGGCAACCTGCTGGGTGGCCGCCTGATGCACCTCATCGACATGGCCGGCGCCATGGCTGCCCATCGCCATGCCCGCAGCTACGTGGTCACTGCGTCCATGGAGCATCTCGACTTCGTCGCTCCGGTGCACGTTGGAGACCTGCTGATCCTCCGCTCTTCGGTGAATCGCGCTTTTCGCACCTCCATGGAAGTCGGCGTGAAAGTCTGGGTCGAGAATTACATCACCGGCAACAATCGTCACGTCAGCTCGGCCTACCTCACGTTCGTCGCCATCGATCGCGATGGCCGGCGCATTCCTGTGCCGCCAATCAAGCCGGAAAGCGATGATGAGAAGCGCCGCTACGAAGATGCGGGACGGCGCCGCGAGCTGCGCGAACAAGAACACCAGCGGAGGCGCGGCGTATAATCAAGGTTTTGAGCGCTGATTCACTCTCAGAGGGAGTCTTGTGAGCACGCCGCATATGCCACACGGGCAGCAAGTAGGGCCGCAGCCACTCGCCGGAATCCAGAACATCATTGCTATCGGCTCGGGTAAGGGCGGGGTAGGGAAAACCACCATCGCCGTCAATCTTGCGGTGGCTCTGGCCAACATGGGCCACCGCACCGGATTGCTCGATGCTGATGTCTATGGCCCCAACGTTCCGTTGATGATGGGCGCGGTGGGAACGCCGCGCGTGGTGGACGAGAACCGCATTGTCCCCCTGGAAAACTTCGGCGTGCGCGTGCTCTCTGTCGGCCTGCTGAATCCTGGCGACAAGCCCCTGGTGTGGCGCGGCCCCATGCTGCACTCCATCATCAAGCAGTTTCTGCAGCAGGTGGAATGGGGCGAACTCGACTGGCTCATCGTGGACCTTCCTCCGGGCACTGGTGATGTTGCGATTTCGCTGATTCAGACTGTCCCGGTCACCGGCGCGGTGGTGGTTTCAACCCCATCTGACGTTTCTCTCCAGGACGCGCGCAAGGCCATCGAGATGTTCCGTCAAGTGAAAGTCGATGTGGTGGGCATCGTCGAGAACATGAGCCACTTCGTCTGTCCGAACTGCAAGCACGAGATCGACATCTTCTCCATGGGCGGGGTGGAGCGCACGGCGCGACAGTTCAACGTGCCTTATCTGGGCTACATCGCACTGGATCCGGAGGTGCGCCGCGGTGGCGATACCGGGCGTCCCGTGGCGCTGGCCGGAGAGTCTGCGGACAATGCCAAGCAGTTCTATGATTTCGCCCGCCGCGTGGTTGCCACCGTGGAGCAGCAGCGCGCCCAAACACTGGAGCCAGTCATCAGAATCCAATAGGCGGGGTAGCGGCATCCAATGGGATTGGCACTCTCGTACCGAGAGTGCCAACCTTGACAGCGATGTGCTCAGCCCCTACAATTTTGATGGGTAAGTGTGCGTGACTAAGCTCTAAGGTTTTGCATCTAATGTACTTAGCTGATTAGCACTATGGTCGAGCGGGGTCCAACTGGGCAGCGTGAGCGGGAAATCCTGACCGCCATCGTGGAGACTTACATCTCCTCCGGTGAACCAGTGGCCTCTCGGACGCTGGCGCGTGGCAACAAGGATGGCCTCAGTCCCGCTACCATCCGCAACGTGATGGCGGACTTGGCTGACAGCGGTTATCTCGAGCAACCGCACACTTCCGCCGGGCGGGTTCCGTCGGCGAAGGCCTATCGCTATTACGTGGAACAGCTAACGGGCCGAGCGCACCTTTCCGAGGCCGACCAGGACCTGATTCAGGGTTCCTTCCGCGGGGTCCGGGACGCGCAGGAATTCATGGAGCGGACCTCGCATGTCCTATCGCTGATTTCAAGCGGGGTGGGCGTGGCCATGACGGTTGCAGGGCCGCGCAACGCCCTGGAGCATGTGTATTTCTCACGGGTGTCCGCCAACAAAGTGCTGGCAGTGGTAGTGACCAGGAGCGGTCTGGTGCGCGACCGGCTGCTACGCCTGGACCAGGATCTCTCCCAAGCTGATCTGGACACGGCGGCGCGCTATCTTAACGAGAACTTCCGCGGCTGGACGCTGGATGCCATCCAAGCCGAAGTAGTGCGCCGCATGGAAAGCGCGCGCAGCGAGTATGACCACTTGATGCAGTCCGTCGAGGAACTGTATCGCGGCGGGGCGCTGGCCGCAGACGAAAGTCATCAGAACGTCTACGTGGAGGGCGTTTCCAACCTGGTGGTCAGCGAAGCCGACCAGGAACGGCTACGCGAGATGCTGCGCACCCTGGAAGAGAAACAGAGACTGGCGGAGTTGCTCCAGGCCTACCTGGATGCCAAGCAGGAGGCAGTACGCGTGGTCATCGGGCTGGAGGACACGCTACCGCAGATGCGCAATTTCGTGCTGATTGGTGCGCCCGCGCGAGTGGGTGGCGAGATGGTAGGCTCGCTGGCGGTCATTGGACCGACGCGCATGGATTACGAGCACACCATCACTGCGGTGTCTTATATCGCCAAGCTTTTCGACAAGATCCTGAACGAAACGCAATAGAGGAATAGGTAGTATGGGTAAAGGAAACGGAAAATCCGAACTTGATCTTGAGAACCTTGGTGTGAGCGACGAGCGGCCACAAGACAACAGCTCAGAAGAGAAAGCCGAAGCGGGGGCGCGGGAAAATCAGGCGAGCACGGTCACCCGTGGCGAGGATGAGCTCAGCCAGCTCAGGGCGGAGCGTGACGTCCTGTACGACCGCGTTGCGCGGCAACAGGCCGACTTTGAAAATTACCGCAAGCGCCTGCAGAAGGAGCAGAGCGAGCATCGCGAGTATGCCCTGGTCGATGCGCTGAAAGCATTGCTGCCTATCCTGGACAGTTTCGACCGTGCATTGGAGGCGCATGCCGGGGAAGAGCAGTTCCGCGGAATCGAACTCATCAACCGGCAGTTCCACGATGTGCTGGCGAAGCTGGGCCTGCGTGCTATCCCGGCCACGGGGGAACCTTTCGATCCACACCTCCACCAGGCGATTGAGGTGGTGGAGACCACCGAAGTGCCGGACAATCACATCATCGAGGAGCTGCAGCGCGGCTACAAGCTGAAGAACCGCCTGCTGCGCCCGGCCATGGTGCGGGTGGCGCGCAACCCCAAGAAGTAAGCAAGGGAAGATGGCTCAGGTCAACAACGGCAAACGCGATTACTACGAAGTGCTGGGCGTCAGCCGCAACGCCAGCGAGCAGGAGGTCAAGAGCGCCTATCGCAAGCTGGCGATGCAGCATCACCCAGACCGCAATCCGGACGATCCGGACGCCGAGGAGAAATTTAAAGAGGCGAGTGAAGCGTATGCCGTCCTTAGTGATGCTGAGAAGCGGGCGGCTTATGATCGCTTCGGCCACGCTGGGCTGGGCGGCGCCGGTGGGTTCTCCGGCTTCGATCCCACTATCTTCCAGGACTTCAGCGACATTCTTGGCGACTTCTTCGGGTTCGGAGATCTGTTTGGCGCCTCCATGCGCCGCCGGAGCCGAGCTCAGCGTGGCGCCGACCTGCGCGAAGACCTGACGCTGGAGTTCGAGGAAGCGGTCTTTGGCACCAAGACGGAGGTCCGCTACAAGCGCCACGAGAGTTGCGACCAGTGCCGCGGTTCGGGCGTCGCGCCCGGCAAGTCCGCGGTCTCGTGCTCGACCTGCGGCGGCCGCGGACAGGTGCGCTATCAGCAGGGCTTCTTCAGCGTGTCGCGCACGTGTCCCATTTGTCAGGGGGCAGGGCGCGTCATCACCGACCCATGTCCGCAATGTAAGGGGAAGGGACGCCTGCTGCGCGAGCGGGTGCAGGACATCAAGGTGCCCGCAGGCGTGGAGGACGGGACGCGTATCCGCTATTCGGAAGGTGGCGATGCTGGTGTTCATGGCGGCCCGCCGGGCGACCTGTACGTCGTGCTCCACGTCAAGGAGCATCAGTTCTTCGAACGCGACGGCAAGGACCTCTACTGCGTGGTCCCCATCTCCTTTCCGCAGGCCGCGCTGGGCGCGGAGATCAAAGTGCCTACGCTCGACGGCGAACACCTGCTGAAGATTCCCGAGGGTACGCACTCGGGAGCGGACTTTCGCATCCGCGGCAAAGGCGTCCCCGTGCTGAATGGACATGGCAAAGGCGATCTGGTGGTGAAGGTCGTTATCCAGACGCCCAGCCGCCTCACGAAGCGGGAGCGCGAATTACTACAGGAACTGAACTCGCTCATGGGCGTCGAGAACAAGCCCGAGCGCCCCACCCTGCTGAGCAAAGTCAAAGACATTTTCGGATAACATCCCCTGCCATTCCGAATAGGCCGAAGGCCGACCACCGAAGGCCGTTTGCATGACCCGCCGCCGCTGGATTGCCGATGAAGTCTCGGGAGACCGCGCCGCGCTGCTGGGCGCCAACGCCGCGCACCTTGCCCGCGTGCTGCGCGCCCGTGTAGGGCAGGAGTTTGATATCGCCGCCGATGGTCGGGTGCGGCGG
The DNA here is from genome assembly GCA_036001865.1 of Terriglobales bacterium. Taxonomy (GTDB): domain Bacteria; phylum Acidobacteriota; class Terriglobia; order Terriglobales; family Acidobacteriaceae; genus DASYTX01. Next base: position 7,404 of record DASYTX010000046.1, on the reverse strand, counting down.
GGGCGCGTCATAGCGGTTCACCTTGACCGCGTGGAGTTCGAACTCGGCGAGGAAATCCTGGTGGCCGCAGCGCCGGATGTGACGGTGCTGCTTGCGATCTTCAAGTTCGATCGCATGGAGTGGGCGATCGAGAAGCTCACCGAGCTTGGGGTCGCGCGGATTGTGCCACTGGTGGCAAAACGCACGGACAGGCACCTGGCTGGAGCGGCAGACAAGCGTGTCGAACGCTGGCGGCGAATTGGGCGTGAAGCGGCGCAGCAGTCACGCCGCCCAGCCCCGCCGCAGATCGATGCATCCGCGCGGCTCAGGGACGCTCTCGCTGTTGGCGGCGACCGTCGGATTGTGCTGACCGAGTCCGAAGAAAAGACTTCGCTGAAGCAAGCGGTTGCCGGTGTGGCGGGTGCCACTGTCGCGCTGGCCGTCGGTCCCGAAGGCGGATGGACGCGGCAGGAGTTGCAGCTCTTCTCTGAGGCAGGCTGGGTGGCTGCGTCTCTCGGTCACAACATCCTGCGTGCCGAGACGGCTGCCGTGGCTGCGGTCGCGATCGCGATGTCCGAACTGGGACCATTGGAAGCTGTCTCGTAGATAAATGATCGCTCGGCTGGCGTGACCCGAACCCCGAGATCCTTCGCTCCCGTATCCTGCGCTGGTGACAGCGCGCGGGAACCCTCGGTCGCTCAGGATGACAAGTTTCGTTGAAATGGTTTCGCTAACCACTAACCACTAAACACTTTTCACTTTCTTCCCACTTTTCCTCGTCCTTCCACGGTTTTCAGAGTTGCTGACAGTGGCGAACTCTCTCATAATGGCGTGCTCCCCAGGTTCGACCGGCCAGTTGTGTCCATCTCTCTGAATGAGCGGCAGCGCGCAGCCATTGAGCACGTGCACGGCCCCATGCTCGTATTGGCGGGTGCGGGTACGGGCAAGACCACGGTGCTGGTGGAGCGAATCGCCCACCTGATCGGCAAGCATCACGCCAAGCCCGATGAAATCCTGGCGCTCACTTTCAGCGAGGCGGCCGCGGAGGAGATGGCCGAGCGCGTCCGGCAGAAACTTTCTGGAACCGATAGCAATGGCCTGCGAGCCACCACCTTCCACGGCTACTGTTACGGCCTCCTGATGCGCAATGGCGTGAGCTTCCGTGTCCTTACCAAGGAAGACCTGTACATCTACTTGCGCCGCCGGTTGCGCCAGCTTCCGCTGGATTGCTATCTGCTGGCGGCGAATCCCGGACAGTTCCTGGAATCCCTGCTGGAGTTCTTTGATCGCTGCCACGACGAGCAGGTCACCCCTGCCGACTATCACGCTTACGTGCAGAAAGTGTGGACGGGCGAAGCTTTGCCGCCTCGCGTCAGCAGCTCCAAGGAAGCGAACACGCTCAGCGCGGAGCAGGTGCTCGCGCGCTGCCAGGAGATCGCCAGCGTGTTTCGCCAGGTGGAGGAGATGCTGGCGCGCGACGGCTACGGCACCTTCGGCCACATGATCACCCGCGCCGCACAACTTCTGCGCGAAGACCCCGAGGCGCTGCGCCGCGAACAGGCGGACGCGCGCTTCTTGCTGATCGACGAGTTCCAGGACGTCAATACGGCGCAGCTCGAGCTCGCCCAGCAACTGGCCGGCAAGACCAGGAACATCTTCGGTGTTGGCGACCCCGACCAGGCCATCTACCGTTTCCGTGGCGCCTCGGCGGCGGCGTTCAAGGAGTTTGCCCGGCGGTTCCCGGAGACCAAGACCGCCGTCCTCAAGGACAACCAGCGATCGCGCACGGCGGTGTTGAAGTGCGCGGCCGGCGTTATCAACAACAACCCCGCGTCGCACTGCGTGGCCGATGGAGCGGACACTGGGTGGGAGCGCGAAGAGCTGGTGTCGGCGCGGGAGGAGCGTGACGGGCGCAAAGGAGCCGAGGTCCCTTTGTTGCCGGTGGAGATCGTAGTGGCCGAATCCGACGAGGAAGAAGCCAACCACGTCGCGCGCCGCATCGAGGCGCTGTGCACCACCTCATTGCCTGGTGTCAAGGACCGCGCCGGGTCCTACCCGCGCATCGGCGTCCTCTATCGCCAGCACGCCCACCGCAAGGCGCTGGTGAACGAACTGGCGGCGCGCGGGATCCCGTTCACCGTTCTCGGCATCAACGCTCTCGAGACCAGGGAAGTACGGGACTTGCTGGCATGTCTGCGGGTCGCCACGTCGCTAGCCGACAGTGGCAGCCTCTTCCGCATCGCGGCGCTGCCGATGTTCGGACTCGACCCCGTTCGCATGCGCGAGGCGCTGGCCAATGCCGGTCGCGATGCCGATTTCATGTCCGTGCTCGATAATGTTCCCCAAGGCGACGAGGTGCGGATGGCCGCGGAAGAGGCTTGGGCGTTCGCGCGAGAAAACCAGTTTGACACCATAGCCACCCTGGAATTCATTCTCGAGCGCTTCCGCATCGACGCTTCCCCACCCGCTGTGGTCGCCTTCCGCAACTTTGTCGCCGGCTGGCGCGAAAAGCCGTTCGTGCGCACCGGCGAACTGGCGGAGTTCCTGGAGTACATGGATTACTTTCCCGAGGCGGGCGGGACCATCGAGGTGGCCGCGGGCAGCGACGCCTCCGATCGCGAGGTCGTACGCCTCATGACTGCCCACGCCGCCAAAGGCCTGGAGTTCGATCACGTCTTGGTGCTACGCACGGCTCAAAGTTCGTTCCCAACAAATTTCCGCGAAAGGCTGTTCGAGTTTCCTGCCGAGTTGCGCAAGGGGCTGGTGCCGGAGAGTGACGATAAGCAGATCCACCGCGAGGAGGAGCGCCGGCTGTTCTACGTAGCCATGACGCGCGCGCGGGAGTCATTGACCATCTGCGCCCGCCCCGGTAAGGGTCGCAGAGACCCGCGCCCCCAAGGATTCGTGCGCGAACTCATGGACAATACCGATGGGCAGTACTGGCGGCAAGGCTGCGCCGAGTCGTTCGCTGTCGACTTGGCTGCAGCCGAGGCGGCCATGGCCAGCGAGGGTGTGGGGGCGTGGATGCTGCTTCCGCCGCCCGATCCGCCGCGCAGTGCAACTCTGAGCGCCACCGCCATCGAGTATTACGAAACCTGCCCGTTGAAGTTCAGGATCGACCGCGATTGGCGCATTCCCGGGCAAATCGCTGCCGCCATGCATTATGGCAACGCCGTCCACGCGGTGCTGAAGGACTACTTTGAAAGCGTGCGCGCGGGAAGACCGAAGTCGGAGGAGGAGGTCGAGCAGTGTTTCACCGAGTGCCTGCGCACCATGCACTTCGACGATCCCTACCAGCGCGAATTGTACCAACGGGACGGTGGCCAGCAATTGCGCGAGTTCGTGCGACTGTGCCGTGCCCAAGCGCCGGCCAATGTTATTGGGACTGAGCGCACCTTCGAGATCACCATTGGCGGCGTGCCTGTCCGCGGCCGCGTGGACCGCATGGACCGCATGGAAGGCAGCCGCGTCGCAGTGGTCGATTACAAAACCGGCACGCCCAGGTCGGAGAAGGATGCACGCGACAGCCTGCAGCTCTCGATCTACGCCATTGCCGCGCGCGAGCATTGGGGATTCGATCCCGGGCGGCTGGTTTTCTATAACCTGCGCGACAACACTGAGGTGGTGACCACGCGCAACGAGGAGGACCTCGCGCAGGCGCGGGAGCAGGTGAAAGAGGTGGCCGCCCGGATTGCAGAGGGACATTTCGAGCCCAGGCCCGGTTTCCATTGCCGCCGCTGCCGGTACTGGTCAATTTGCCCGGCGACCGAGGAGCGGTTGTACTGCATTCAGGCGGCAGAGGCCGCGAAGGTGAACTGATGGAGCTTGTTATTGGCGTAGTCGCCGTCGTGCTGGCGCTAATCGCGGTGGTCCTGGTCTTGCGGCGTGCGTCGCCCTCTGACGAGGTGGCTTCCCTGCGCAACGACGTCAACCTGCTGCGGGAGAAGACACAGTCCTCGATGGAGACCATCTCCAATGTCTTCACTCAGCAGTTGAAGAATCTCACCGACGGCGTGCAGACCTCACTCGCCACTGTGAACGAGCACCTCGCCAATCGCCTGGGCGAGAATGCCCGCACCGTGAACGACAGCATGGCGAACGTGCAGCACACTTTCGCCGGTCTGCAGAAGCAGGTGGGGGAGATGAGCGAGCAGGCGCGCCAGCTCGCCGAAATGTCGAGGTCGCTGGCGGCGCTGGAGCGCGTGCTCTCCACCCCCAAGCAGCGCGGCGGCTTCGGCGAAGCCCAACTGGAGAACCTGCTGGTCCAGGTCTTCGCGCGTGAGCAGTTTCAGATGCAGTACGCCTTTCCCTCCGGGGATGTGGCCGACGCAGTCCTGTTTTTCCCTCAGGGCAAGGTGGCGATTGATTCCAAGTTCCCCTTGGAGAATTTCCGCCGCATGGCCGAGGCGGAGACGGAGGCGGACAAGAAGGCGGCCCGCCGGGAATTTCTCAAAGACACGCGCAGGCGGATTGACGAGATTGCCTCGAAATACGTCCGGCCCGGAGACGGCACGTTGCCGTTCGCCCTGATGTATGTTCCTGCGGAGAACGTGTACTACGAGGCCATCATCCGCAACGAGGATGCGAACGACCTTTACAGCTACGGCGTGCAGCGGCGGGTGGTGCCGGTGTCGCCCAACTCGCTATACGCCTATCTGCAGACCATCCTGGTGGGGCTGAACGGCATGCGCGTGAGCCAGCGCGCCGAGGCCATCCTGCGCGATATCGAATCACTGCGCATCGAACTGGGCAAGTTCTCCGACAACTACACGACCGTGGGCAAGCACCTGAAGAACGCCGCCGATCGTTTCGAAGAAGGGTCGCGCACGCTAGGCAAACTGGAATCGCGCGTAGAGGCCCTGGCGGGACGCACGGAAGAGCAACTGGAACTGGGGATCGAAGAGCGGCGCGCGCTGGGCGCCGGCGGGTCGTAAAGGAAAGTTATGCGCCAAAAAACTTAGGGGACGCTGCCTCGCGTCCCCTTCGTCGTTCTTAGCGGCGCTTAGTGCTTCTTCTTGCCGCCCTTTTTCTTTCCACCCTTCTTGGTTGCCATTCTTCTATTCTCCCTTCCATTCATCATGGAGCTTGCGACGATGATCTGCCGCAGATGTTTGAATGTATAGAGTTAAGCGAAATCGATGTCAAGAGAAAAATCAGGATTCGAAAGTTACGCGCGGGCATGCGAGAGCGTCGCCATCACAGGGAGCGCGAAAAATTTCTCCACGATGATCGCCGCCGCCCCGAGGAGGAGCGCCCGGCCGATGGGCTTGCGCTTGTGCAACTCGGCGCGGCCTGCGAGGTCTTATAATTGATGTGAGTCTTAATCAGGAGCACGTTATGGCTAGCGATGATGTGGTGATTCTCTCCGGGGTGAGGACGCCGATCGGCAAATTCCAGGGCTCGCTCTCCGACTTCAGCGCCACGCAACTGGGCGCGATGGTAGTGAAAGAGGCTATGCAGCGCGCCAACCTGGAGCCCCGGCTGGTGGACGAATGCATCATGGGCAACGTGGTGGCAGCCGGACTCGGCCAGAACCCGGCACGCCAGGCGGCGCTGGGCGCTGGGATTCCGCCCGAGGTGGGCGCGATGACCATCAACAAGGTCTGCGGCTCAGGCCTGAAAGCGGTAGCGCTGGCCGCGCAAGCCATCGAGACCGGCAACAGTGAGATCGTGGTCGCCGGCGGCATGGAGTCCATGACCAACGCGCCTTACCTGCTGCCCCAGGCGCGCAAGGGATTTCGCCTGGGCAACGCGCAGGCCATCGACTCCATGATCCACGACGGCCTGTGGGACGTTTACAACAACTATCACATGGGGAACACCGGCGAGAACGTCGCCGAAAAGTACGGCATCACCCGCGAGGAACAGGACGAGTACGCGGTCAACTCGCACCGCAGGGCCGTGGCCGCCACCAAGGAGTGCCGCTTCAAGTCGCAGACCCTCCCCGTTGAGTTGCCGCCCAAGAAGAAGGGCGAAGCGCCCGTCAGCTTCGACAAGGATGAGTCGCCACGCGAAGACTCGACCGTCGAGGCACTGCGTGCGCTCAAGCCGGCGTTCAAAAAGGACGGCACCGTGACCGCGGGCAATGCGCCAGGCGTCAATGACGGCGCCGCTGCCGTGATTGTCACCAGCGCGCGCAAGGCAAAGGAACTTGGGATGGAGCCCCTGGCGCGCATTGTGGGCCAGGCGGTTTCCGGCGTCGATCCCAAATGGGTGATGATGGCGCCGGTGGACGGTGTTCGCAAGCTCTGGAAGAAGACCGGCTGGAAGAATGAAGATGTGGACCTCTACGAGATCAACGAGGCCTTCTCTGTCGCTGCCGTGGCCGTCACGCGCGAGCTGGGACTCGATCTCTCGAAAGTGAACGTGAACGGCGGCGCGGTGGCGCTAGGGCATCCCATCGGCGCGACCGGGGGGCGCATCCTGGTCACTCTGCTTTACGAGATGATCCGGCGCGATGCGCACAGGGGCATCGCCGCCCTCTGTCTCGGCGGCGGCAACTCCGTAGCCCTGGCCATCGAGCGCTGACTCAAAACCTCCCCTCTTTCAAGGCGCGGGACCGAGGCATCTCGGCCCCGCGTTCCTGTTTCTTAACTGCGATGGACCTCTTTCACCACCAAGCAATGATGCGCGAAGAAGAAGAGGGCATGTTCATCTGCAGCCGCTGCGGGCTGGTAAACCCGCCGGACGACGAGCCCTGCATTCCCCTGAACCTCGAGCCGGCACAGCCCAGCGGGCAGGCCGCGTAGCCGCACGCATCGCGCCCGCTGCCAAGAACAGCTCGCTCATGTTTTGCACGAAATCCAGTTAGTTCGGCCACTCCTTTATGGACGCACTCACTACCATCACTCGCCAGGAGCTCGAGGCGAAACTTCACGGCCGGGAGGAATTCCACCTAGTCGAGACTCTGCCGCGCACTGCCTATGAGCACGCGCACCTGCCCGGTGCCATCAACATGCCGCCGGATCAGGTAAGAGATCTGGCGCCCAAACTCCTACCAGACAAGAACGCAGAGATCGTGGTTTATTGCGCGAGTCCGACCTGACATGCTTCCGACAATGCCGCCCGTGAACTGGTGGCAATGGGCTACACGAACGTGCGGGACTACGCCGAGGGCAAGCAGGACTGGATCGACGCCGGCCTTCCAATTGAAAGCAGTCACCGGCACTAAACGACGATGTAAACACTCGCACAGCCGCGCCCGGGCGTTACAGGAGTCAGCTCATTCCTGGTTGGAACCTTTTCGCTGCGCTCTGCGTATCGTTCCATGGGCGGCTTTTGCCTTGGTCAGAGTCAAAAGTTAGAATCGGCTGAATTTAGCTCCACACCTTATCCGAGGTCGAGTGATGTCCAGCCTCTCCCGGCGCAGCCTGATGGCGTCAACTCTGGTTGCAACCCTGGCCGCTTGCGTGCCGGAAGTGTGGC
>DASYTX010000045.1:0-3425 GCA_036001865.1 Terriglobales bacterium | reverse complement strand
GACTACCAGCGCGGCCGCCACATACATGCGCAGGCGTTCGTCCAGTGCTACGCGGTCGAAGACCACGCCCACGATGATCAGCAGCATGGCCAAGCCGATCCAGTGGGAGTGCACGTCCACTTCGCGGACCTACTCGTACTTGGCGGCAGCATACTGGTCGATGGCCGCATGGGCGGCGGGCAGGTTGCGCTCCGCCGCACGCACAAAGCCGGTGGTCAGACTGGCGCCCATGCGCTCCAGAGTTTGGTGCTCGTCGAAGAGCGCGTACCACAGGCCAAACGACATCCCCCAGACCGCCAGCCCCAGGCCGCCGATGATCAGCAGCTTGCGTGGCGGGCTCATGCCGCGACTCCTTGGGCAGCGTCAATCCTGCCGGTGTGTCGCAGTACGCCCGCCAGCATGCCGAAGAGAGCGAGGATTACCAGCAGCCCGCCGAAGTCGGCCACGCCTCCGGCCAGGAGCCCGAAATAAAGCTCGAGAAAGACCGCAACCGGCAAGATCACCGAACCTGCCAGGTAGACGACTACCCATCGCCTGCGCCAGTGCTCGCTTAGGTAAACATACGGCTGGATGAAGGCCAGCATCATGGCTAGCAATCCAAACTCGATAATGTGGGAGTGGGCGGCGATCTTCACTCCCTTCTCTGCCTGGAGCATGCCGTAGTCGTTGACGCGGGCCTCGGCAGTGGGAAGGTTGTTGGTTGCGGCTTCCTGGACGATGCTTTTCAGGATCGCCGCTTCACTGGCGTGCAGGCGTTCCAGGTCGCGAGCGGCGTAGTACAGGCCGTGCAGGAAGCCGGCGAGGATGAGCAGCGTGCCGCCAGCAAGCAGGACGCGTCCGCCCCAACTGCGGTCCTGGAGCAACTCGTGCTCTGTGGCCACACGCGGCCCGCGGACGTAGCGCCACAGTCCGAGCAGAGTGCCGGTGCAGGCGAGAATCACCAGCAGGCCGCCGAAGTCGGCCACAATGCTGCCCCAGCCGATAGACGGGAGCGGGCTATACGCCAGCCTGAGGTAGTAAATGGCAAAGACGCCGACAGGCAAAGTGGCGGCACCCACCAGAAAAATCTTGGCCAGCCGGCGGCGCCATTGCTCGCTCAGTGCCACGTAGGATTGCAGCAGCGCGAGCAGCAGTGCGAGGTAGCCGAAGTCAATGACGTGGACGTGGGTGTCGACCTTGGTGCCACGGTTTTCGAGCAGGCGTCCGATGTTGGCGAAGTGGCGCGACACAGCCGCCGGGTCCCCCGCAGCCACGGCGCGGATTGCAGCCAACAAGTTCTCACCAATGCGCTCGGCGTTCTGGTGCAGGAGGAAGACGGCGAAGATGTCGCCGAAGATCAGCCCGGCGATGATCAGGGCGATGCCGCCGATGACCAGCAGCCGCGCGGCGCTGCCCGACGCCAACGCTGAAGCGGACGCGGCGGCGGTAGAACTCATTGTCTGGTGCTGCGCCATGCTCAACTGGCCACAGCGGTGGTGGTCTGTGTGGCAGCAGCCTGGCGGAAGGCGGGCATTACGCGGTCGGCAAACAGTTGCTGCGTCTTGATGGACTTCCAGTGCTCCAAGCCACCGAAGTTGGCGACGATGGCCAGTTCGCCGATGCCGCCCACCTGCTGCAGATTGCGAATCTGGCGGGTCACTTTCTCGGGCGTGCCGATGAAGCCGATTTCCTGCTCGACGATCTCTTCATAGCGAAGCTTGGTGAGGGACTCCAGGGCGCCGCTGGCGTAAAAGCCGTAGCCCTTGGCGCGCAGCTCCGCTTGCTTCTCCGCGCCTTGCAGCGACTCGATAGGCGCGGCGTTGAATGCAAGGAAGTTGTGCAGGGCTTGCTCGACCTCGCGGCGGATTTGCTTCTCATCATCGTCGAGATAAACAGGGCGGATGTAGACGATGTCCGGCCTATGCCCGTGCTCGGCGCAGGCTTTCTTGTAGAGGTTGAGCGGCGCTTCCAGCACGCCATACGGCAGGAGCGGCGGCACGAAGATGCCCCAGCCGCGCTCGCCCGCCATCTGATAGGTCACATCGCTCGTTCCCCCGGTGAAAAGCCGCGGATGTGGCTTCTGCAGCGGCTTGGGTACAACCGAGACGTCCTTAACCTTGTAGTGCTTTCCTTCGAACGAGAACCTTTCCTGCGTCCAGGCACGCAACAGGATTTCGATTGACTCTTCGTAACGCGGGCGGCTCTCTTCCAGCGGGACATTGGCAGGCCCGTACAGCCAGGCGTGCCCGCGACCGAGGCCGCATTCCAGGCGGCCGTTGGTGAGGATGTCGGCTTCGGCGATCATCCCGGCGAGGCGCAGGGGATTGTCGAGCGGCAGGGTATGCAGCGCCGTGCGAAAGCGGATGCGGTTGGTCTTCTGCGCCGCAGCAGCGAACATGGCCAGCGGATTGGCAGAGATGGAGAACTTTTGGAAGAAGTGATGATCAATGATGGAGTACACGTCGAAGCCCACCTGGTCGCCGTGCTCGATCTGGCGAAAGATCTCCCAGGTCATCTGGTAATGGGACTTGCCCGGCGGAGTTTGCATCTCCGCATAGATTCCAAACCTCATTAGCGATCTCCTCAGGCGATTGCGGGCAAGTTACGACCCTCAACTGCCAGGGTGAAAGTGAACACGGCCGCAAGACGCCCCGGCTTTCGCATCCTAGAACGTCAAGCGCACCGCGAACTGGAGCTGGCGCGGGTTGTTGACCGCTCGCGGCGTCCCGTAAGCCGGGTTGGGCGAGCCCTCCAGGTTGTTGAAGGGCGCGCCGGCGCAGCCCGCGGCCGCCGGATTGAACGGGCAGAAGTCCGCCGCGCCGTACACGGTGTTGAAGAAGCGCACGTTGACCGTGTTGAACAGGTTGAAGGCCTCGGCGATACCTTGCAGCTTCCAGCGCTCGCTCAGGCTGAAGGTACGCGCGATGCGCAGGTCGATGGAATGGTAGCTGTCGCCCTTGAAGGTGTTGCGGGGCTCAATGCCCACGCGGTCGTTCACGCCGAAGACGTCGCCGTTGGCGTCGAAGCCGGCAAACTTGGTGAAGTAGTGCGGCGACTCCAGGGTCACGATGGTGGCCAGCTCCCAGCCGTTGACGATGGGGTTTACGTTGGTCGGCCCGGCGATGGTGGTGTTGAGCACAAAGCGATGGGCGGCGTGGTCGGAGGAAATGGTGCGCTCGGCGCGCAGCCCCAAGGTGTTGTCCTGCGGGATCAGCACGAAGCTGGGGTTGGGGCCGTCGTCGATGGTCTTCGACCAGGTGTAGCTGGCGCCGATGGCGAAGTGATGGCTCATGCGCTTGTTGAAGTTCACCAGCAAACCGTCATAGTTCGAGTTCCACAGCGAGTCAGCCTCGAAGTACACAGCGAATGGGAACTGGGCGATTCCCGGGATGCCGGCGCCGGGAGCGCACACTCCTCCATCGAAACAGACAACGAAAAAACGGTTC
>DASYTX010000044.1:0-12870 GCA_036001865.1 Terriglobales bacterium | reverse complement strand
GTCGACGTGATCCGCGTAGGGCTGGTGGTATTCCTGTTTCTGGTCTCCGCCTATCTTGGGCTGCGGCTGCGCGGCCACACTTTCGGTATTGCGCTTGGCTTCGGCATCTACGCTGCGGTAATACTCGCAGGAGTTGCTCTGCGCACGCACTTGGGAGAGCCCGTCGCCTCCATGTATAGCCTAATCAGAGCCGCAGCCTATACCTGCGCCCTTGTGATCTGGCTGGTTTACGTGCTGGCACCTGCGAGAGAAGCGGTAGCGGTGCGCGTGGTGCCGAACACTGACCTCGAAAAGTGGAACCGAGCTCTGGTGGAGTTGCTGAACCAATGATTACCCTAATCATCCTCGTCCTGGTTGCTGTAATCTCCATAGCCTTCCTGCTGCACGTGACCCGCGGACGCGCGCTGGCGATCCGCAGCCTGGAAGAGCTTGACGGCCGCACCCAACCGGTGGACCTGCCGGCATTTCGCAATCTGGTGGATGCCGCGGAAGAGGACTTTCTTCGGATCAGTCTGTCGGCAGCAGAGTTCCGCGCCCTACAACGCGCACGCTTGCGCGCGGCACTCGAATACGTGCGGCGTATCGCGCACAATGCGACCATCCTGTTACGGCTGGGCGAGGCCGTGGGCGAGAGCGCCGACCCCGAAATTGCCGTGGCTGCACGGGAACTGGCAGCAAGCGCCCTCCGTCTGCGGTTGACCGCCATGCTGGCGATGCTGGTTCTCTATGCGCGAATCGCCGTTCCTGGCGCCAGGATCAGGCTGAGCCGCCTCGTCGAGATCTACCAGCAGTCGACCGAGCGTGTCGTGCGGCTGACCCGGCTCCAGAACCCGGCCTATGCGGCACGGGTAGCCGCCGTCATCTAGCCACCGTCGCCGCTGCGCAGGACCTCGGGGAAACGCGTTCAGCTCGTTCACGTAATCCCCGCTGCCTCTATTCCGCGCCTAGTCCCCCTACCAGATCTCTGTCCAAGCTCCTAGCCCTGTTCATGCATCCACCAGTTGCGAGGAGAGACACAACGAAACACCACGCAAGCAGTGGGTTGCTGTTAAGGGGTACCTATGCCGGTCAGAAGCTGAAGGCCACCCCGCCGCGGATGGCGCGCGCGGATTGCACCAAAAAGAGGGTTTCGCCGTCCTGGCCTAGAACGGGCACATAGCCCTGTGCCAGCAGGTTCCGCAGGTCAACCAGCGCCTCCAAACGTCCGGGGAAGAAAGAGGTCGCAGGGATGGGCTGGCGAATAAAGATGTTCAGGTAGGGGTCTGCCTGTCCGGGGGAAGCGTTGAACATGTCAAGTGGGCTGACTGCCCGGCCGCTGGTCCACTTGTAGGAAGCAATCCAACGGGTGTTAGACCGAGGAATGCGCCCGGCAAACTTCGTAGTCACGGCGTGCCGGCGCACGGAGTGCCACGACGCCCGCACCTCCTGCCACTGCAGATTGGCGTCTGCCAAATCAACGGCGCCCCCATAGCCGTATTCGGCGGTCGCCGTCAGGTCTGCGGCCAGCTTGCGCTGGTACACCAGCCTCATGCCCGTGGTGGAAAAATCGCCGGCGCTATAGCTGAAGGTACCGGAGTAGACATCGGGCAGGAACTCGCCGCTGTCGGCGGTGACGTCGCCCACGCCTACCAAGGCCGCATTCGAGATACGGTCCGAGTAAAAGGCAAGCTGGAAGTTATTGTCGCCCAGTCGGCGCGAGACTGAGAGTTCATGGTGCCGGGCGCGCTCCAGCGCCGGAGCCGCTCCTTGCAATGACATGCGCGGTCCCGACTCGCTCAGGTCCGCGGGTGCAGAATCAAAGCCTTTGGCCGCGCGCGTGGTCGGCTGCGAAGTAGCATAGCGATATTCGACGACGGTGTTCGGGCCCATGTGGACCACCACCGAGCCGAAGGGGCGGAAGGCCGTGATCCGCTTGCCGAACTGGACGCTTTGCATTTCGCCGCCATAGTTCAATTCCACGAAGTCGGCCACGGTAATGCCGTCAGAGAGGGAAACCGCCAGCGCGTCCAGCGCCGCGCCGGGCAAGGCGGCTTCGGGAGAAGCGAAATGACGAGCGGTCAGGGCAACTTGCGGGCGGGATCCCGTACGTAGGGCGTGGGAATAGGACGCACGCACGACCGCGGCCGGATTGCCGCTGCCGTAGCCGACATTGCCGCCAAGCGATAGCGTGCCGGAACTGAACAACGATTGCTGCACGCTAAAGCTGGTACTCATGTCCGCCGAGCCACCGAAGCCGTCGCCTTCCGCGCCCGCCAGGAAGGCCACGCGCGCCTTCAGGCGACGCTCGCCATTTTCGCTGGTGACGACCACCGGATTGTTGTCAAGCACGCGCAGGATGGGCCGGTTCACAACCGAGCGCAGCGTCCACTTCCATTCCTCTTCTTCCTGCCGACTGGTGCGGCGTGCCGGCAACCACTGGATCGCCTCGAACAGGGTATGGAGGGTCAAGTTGACGATGGCGTGTGCCCCGGCGCGCAGGGCCACGTTCTCCCGCAACGAAGGCAGAAACGATGGAGACGTGACCTTGACCTGGTAGACGCCCGGGGCAAGCTCGGCGGCGTGATAGAGCCCGCGGGCGTCGGTAAAGACGATCCTGGTGTCTCTGGCGGCTGAAGCGAGGACTTCAACCGCCGCGCCCATCTGGGGCACGCCGCTGGCGTCCTTCACGTAGCCGGTGATGGAACCCGGCTTGGTGGCCGCTGCTGCCGGCATAACCAGCACGGCAAGCAACAACCACGTACCGAGCCTGGAGACCATCCTCTTGCACCTCCGCCTGGGAGTCCGGAGTGCGGACCTTACTCTACCTTAAACCTTGCCGTCGGTGAAATCGTCTGTTTCGAAATCGAGTCGTTTACTTTAATGGTGATCTGGTACGTACCTGGTTCAACACCGGCCAACGGCAGCGACTTCTCCACGGTCAACTGGTCGCCGAGGTTCCCCATCTGCTCCGTGGACTCGGTGGTGTGCACGATGGTCTTTTTGTTTTCCAGGTTGGTGATCTCGTAGTCCACGGTGGCCGCCGGCTTTTTGGTCTGGTCGTTGATGGCCAGGTTATACACCTGCATCCAGAAGCTGACCCTCTGATCGCGCTTGAAGCTGGCGGGCCTGCCATCGCCAGACTCCACACGGGGGCGCACCCTGGTATTTCCAATCACAAAGTTTCCCGAACCCACATTGCGCGTGGGCACCTTCTCCATGTGGTCAGCGAGGATGAGCGTGGAGTGTGCCAGCCGGTCATCCCCGAAATCCGGGACCACGATGCCGCGGCTCCAAGTTCCCATGCGATCACCGTTCACGTCCTTCACTACCACGTCCAGGCGGTAACGCCCAGGGCGCAGCGGCAGCGCTTTCCAGTACACTGAGGCTTTTTCCAGCGTCTTGGGAAGCAATTCCGCGGGCTCGTCCACGCTGACGGTGTCTTCGAAGGTCTGCGCGATGCGGCCGGTCAGGGTGGTCATGCGACCGAAGATGTTCACCACCCCGCGCTGCACCCCATCCTTGTTGACGAAGGTTATGTCGCGGTTCTTCACCTGGACGGTGATCGGCACCAGTACCGTGTCCGAGGTGACCTTCACGAAGTCAGCGCGAACATCAAACGGCATCAGGTTCACGCTGATCTTGTGGCTGACCACCTCTTCCAGGTCCTTGAACTTGACGGGCGGCGGCTTCTGCAATTTTGCGAACCGCTCCAGGCGGTCGAAAATCTTCATGTTGTTAGCGCGGTTGAAGGGACCTCGACCCAGTCGCTCGAAGCCGACGAAGCGCTCGGCTTTGCTGGCCATGCCCATCTCCTCGTAAAAGGTCGCGCCGGCGCCGGGCACGTGCAGCAGGGCATCCTTCTCGCTTCGGTCCATGGTCATGTGAAAATCGCCGCACATGCAGGTGTCGACGAACTCGATCTCGACTTCCTGTCCGATCTCCTCCAAATAGCGGTAACGCCAGATCTCGAAGGGAAAGGTGGAGGTACTGCCGCCTCCCTCCTCGGGAGGACGGTGGTACCTGCCGCCGGCCGGGTTGCCCTCGGTTGAGTCAGGCGGCCCGTACATAATGTAGATCCGCCCGCGGTCGGTCCTCCAGCCCGCCTTGCCGGCAGCGAAGCGCTCGTTGGCGTAGGCGATGCGGCGGTAGTGTTCTTCCTTGAACTCGTTCTCGATGGTTTCCGGGGTTGGATCGCGGCGGAGCCAGAACTGCTCGATGAACTGGTCGCGCTCCTCGTCGTTAGAGAGCTGTCTAAAAGCCGTCAGTTCTTCGTCGGCAATGATCCATCGGACGTCCTCCTCGATCCACTTCTTGTAAGTCTTACCCAGCTCCTGCTTGAGGGCCTTGGCGCGCTCCTTCTTTTCCTTCTCGCTAAGCGGGCGCTTCAGCGGATCAACCTCTTCGCCCTGGGTAGAAGGCGCAGCCCTGTCGGGCGGCTTCGAGGCAGAGTCCTGGGCAAAAGCGACTCCCAAAGCCAGAAAAGCGCAAAACGCGGACCTGA
Source organism: Terriglobales bacterium (assembly GCA_036001865.1). Taxonomy (GTDB): domain Bacteria; phylum Acidobacteriota; class Terriglobia; order Terriglobales; family Acidobacteriaceae; genus DASYTX01. The sequence goes on along the minus strand of DASYTX010000044.1, from coordinate 8,390 downwards.
GAAGATGGCGTGAGCACATCGGGGTGACGTCTCCTTGAGACAGTTCGGTCGCCCGTAGATTGTAAGTCTTCGTTCACGGCGGGGCAAGGCAAGCAGCCCCGCTGAGCACAACAAACCACAACAGTTTAGACGCTGCCGTACGCCTCTCCGAACTGACTTGCAGGGTACACCCGGAGCCGGCCCAGCACCCGGATGCGGGAATCCTGCACCAGCCGTATAATCAACAGATTGGCCACAGTAAAATCCGTCGTTGCCGGCGGTGCGCTCAGCCGCGCGGGGAACTTGAAGCCTGCGCGCAGCGTATCTGCTAGCGAGAGAGCGGTTTGTGCCGCAGGAGCAATTGCAAGTCGATGAACTGGAAGAAGATCGCAATCATAGCCGGCGCACTTCTCGTGCTCGGCAGCATTGTCGGCTTTGCCGTGATCAGGAGCCGGCGGAGCGTGGTCACGGTGCAGACTGGACGTGTGCTGCGGCAGGATCTGGCCAGCGTGGTCACGGCATCGGGTGAGATCAAGCCCAAGACCTACGTGAATATCGGGGCCAATGCTTTCGGCAAGATCACCAAGCTGTACGTCAAGGAAGGTGACAAGGTCAAGGCGGGACAGATGCTGGCGCAACTGGAGAACGTGCAATCGGCTGCCGATGTTTCTGCTATGCGAGCCTCGCTGGAGGCGGTACGCACCGATGCAGCAGCAGCCCAAGCGGCTCTGCGCACGGCATCGGCCGACCTGAAACGCGCGCAAGCTGACACTGAGCGCGCCAAACTTGACTACGAGCGCGCCCAGGGATTGTATCGGCAGGAACTGATTTCGAAAGCCGATTATGACAGCGCGAAGGCTGCGTGGGAGGCGGCCGATGCCGGGCTCGCCCAGGCCCACGCCCGGCTGGCGCAGATGGGAGCGCAAAAGGAGTCTGCCGATGTGCGCATCGGGCAGGCCCGGGCCGTGCTGACCCGCGCCTCCGATGTTCTGAGCAAGACCACGTATGCGGCTCCCTTCCAAGGTACCGTCACAAACCTGCCGGTGCGGGAGGGAGAGACAGTCGTAATCGGTATTCAAAACTCGCCCGGCAGTACGCTCATGACCATCGCTGACATGTCGGTCATCACCGCCGAGGTCAAGGTGGACGAGACCGACATTGTCAACGTCAAGCTGGGGCAGCCGGCCGAAGTCACCATCGACGCCATCCCCAACACGACGTTCAAGGGAAAGGTGAGCGAGATCGGCGACATCGCGATTATCCGTTCCACGGGCGTGGCCACTTCGCAGACTCTGGCCAGCAGCCAGGAAGCCAAGGACTTCAAAGTGGTGGTCACGCTGGAAGAACCGCCGCAGAACCTGCGTCCTGGGCTGTCCGCAACCGCTCGCATCACCACGGCCACACGCAATAACGCGCTGTCGATACCCATCCAGGCGCTGACCGTACGGCAGAAGTCGGAGTTGGAGGAGAAGAAAGAGAAGGGAGCGGTGCAAGCAGCGACGCCTGCGCGCGCCGCCGACCGCAAGAAAGAAGAGCTGCAGGGCGTGTTCGTGGTGCGCAATAAGAAGGCGGTGTTCGTGCCGGTGGAAACGGGCATCACCGGGACCACGGAAATCGAGGTCCTCAAGGGATTGGGCGAAAGCGACGAGATTGTCACCGGCAGTTACAAGGTATTGCGGACGTTGCGCAACAACGCTTCCGTCAAGGTCGATAACGAGGCCCCCAAGAAGGACGAGGAGAAAAGCTAAACGAGGCGCGTCGAAGCCCGTCTAACGAGTGGACAAGAGTGTTGTTCTCCAGGAAAAACCGGAACGAGGAAAAAGGAATGGCCACCCAGGTCGCAGCCGTAGCTGAACTGAAAACCATTGCTCCGCCCGAGGACTGCATGATCTGCACCGAGGACCTGTGGAAGACCTACGACATGGGCTCGGAGCAGCAGGTGCACGCGCTGCGCGGCGTCGATCTGCGCATGGACCGCAATGAGTACGTGGCCATCATGGGGCCGTCGGGCTCCGGCAAGTCCACGCTGATGAACCTGATCGGCTGTCTCGACACTCCCACCAAGGGCCGCTACTGGCTGAATGGCCAACTGGTCAGCGAACTCGATGACGACGAGCTGGCGCGCATCCGCAACAAGGAGATTGGCTTTGTCTTCCAGACGTTCAACCTGCTGGCCCGCGCCACGGCGCTCCACAACGTGGAGCTGCCGCTGATTTATAACGGCACGCCTTCGGAAGAGCGCATCAAGCGCGCCACGGAAGTGCTGCGCCGGGTAGGCATGGGGGACCGCATGCACCACAAGCCCAATGAGCTTTCCGGCGGCCAGCGGCAGCGCGTGGCTATCGCGCGGGCGCTGGTCAATAACCCGTCCATCATCCTGGCAGACGAGCCCACCGGCAACCTCGATTCGCAGACCGGCAAGGAGATCATGGCGCTGTTCGACGAACTCCACGTCCAGGGCAACACCATCGTGCTGGTCACTCACGAGCACGACATCGCGGCGTACGCCCACCGGGTCATCCACCTGAAGGACGGCAAAATCGAAGCCGACGAGCGGCGGCGGTAGTTTCACAGGATCTACGTGCCTCCTGCTTTGCGAATAGCGAGGCCTTTCTTTTTTGCCGTCAATCCGCCACCCGTCGTCCGGCGAAATAGATGAACTCGCGGATGAAGACACCTTTGAGATCAGATTCGTCCGAGACCTCACCGGAGGTGCCGTGGCGGTAGGCAAGCCGAGAGGGAAACGAAGAGAGTAGGTGTTTTTAACTAACGGGCAGTGGCCGGTCGAGGGCGACCGGCCGACACACGAGGGCTTGCTCTACTGGGAAGCGCCGGTGGAGCGGGTGCCGTTGGGCTGCTCGGCGGTGGTGCCGGCGCGGTTGGCGAAGAAGCTGTGCTCGTAGAGGTTGCGGTAGATGCGGCCGGCGATCTCGGCGGCTTTGGGACCATAGGTTGGACGGCCGCCGCGAAGGAAGACCACAGTCACGACCCGTCCATACTGGGTATTGGCCCAAGAGGCGAACCAGCCGAAGCGGGTGCCGTCCTTGGAGCAAGTTCCGGTTTTGCCGAGGACCTGCTCTTCGCTGAAGTTGTAATGCAGGGTACGGGCGGTGCCGTACTCTACGGCCGCCGCCAGTCCTACTGACAGCTCAGGAATCAGGGGTGCGATGTCGAGGTGGCGCTTGATACGCGGCTGAAAGCTCAGCACTTCTTCTTCAGACTGAGGATGCTGCACGTAGTAGAGGGTGCCGCCATTGGCGATGGCCGCTACGAGGGCGCCGAGTTGCAGCGGGGTGATCGCGATACCTTCTCCGAACGAGCACATGCGTGCTACGCCGCCCAGGCGTGCCGGCGGCTCGGCCGCGGGGAACGCTCCGGCGTGTTCGCCTTCGAGGTCATATCCCGCCAGTTCACCGATACCGAACTGATGAGCATAATGGCTCACCTTCTCGTATCCCAACTGACGGCCGAGGGCCTCGAAGTATGTGTTGTTGGAAACGGCCAGAGCCCTGGTGAGGTTCATCTTCCAACGGCGGCCCAGGCGCACTTCCGTGTCCTTGTCCACCAGTTTCTCGTTCAAGGCGGCGAGCCCCACGGCCATCTTGATGGTGGAGCATGGCATGGCGCCGCTGGAGAGCGCCAGCTTCTGGTTGACCATGGCCAGGATGCGGCCGGTATTGGGGTCGATGGCCACCACGGTGCCGTTCATGTTGCCCAAGGCCTCGATGGCGGCGGCGCGCACTATCGGATCTTCACCTGTGGTGATATCACCTTCAGCAACATCTTCCGCATAAGAGCTGGTCTTGAAACGCTCGTAGTAACGGCGATGGCGCCTCCGCGCCCGCGCGCGACGTTTGCGGCTTACTTTGCCCGCCTTCAGGCGACGGCTTTTCCGCAGGCGGCTGATGCGCTTCTGCGCCTGGGTACTTTCCGTGATCTTGTTCGATGTCGGACTCTTCGCAGTCGTGCGCGTGGAGGAACTTGCCCAGCCGGTGCTCACCAGCCACGCCATCAGCAGCGACAGCAAGGCCAACCGAAGTACCAGGCGAGTTTTCCTCAGCGGGTTGCGGTTCGCAGGATCGGCCAAGTAAGTTCCTTGTGGGCCAAGAAAACCCTCTGCGGCTGCATCGCGCAAGGGCTTCTGGCTGGCGCTACGCGGGGGAGAACTGGAGCTGATGCTATGAGAGTTCCTGCCGGCTTGCAACCGAAAACTGGCTCCGGATGCGGTCAGCCGTGCTACTCCCAACGTGAGTTGATGCAGCCACTTAGGCCAGAGTTGTGGCACAGACATTCCCTTTCGTAACCGCTGGAAAATCCGGTAGGTCCCGTGTTCAACACCGTCACGAAGGAGCGCTCGACCCTGCACTCTGGGCCGGAGTCCGGGGATCAATTGTGATCTGTGTGAAACGGCCGCCGCCGAAGTGGGCTGCGGCTGCCTCACGGTTACGTCCGGCGTGAGCTTCGAGCCAAGCCAGCATGCGCGAACTCGCCGAGGCGAGCGTGCGCTCCCGTCCGAACAGTGCCACGTCGTAGTCGTCGTCATCAGTCATTGCTTCACTTCCAAGGCGCGCTACCTGCATGCCAGGAGTGCCTTGAGGATGCGCCAAAAAGATGTAGTGATAGACGGCCCAGAACAAGCACGGCACCAGCAGTCCGATGAGCAGCGCCAGCGACGATCCTGGGAAGGTGCTGGAGAACAAGAAGACCACCAGGCAAAACAGCAGGTTACCTAGCAACACCAGGCCCCCATCGACCAGCGCCGAGAGCACCCGGTGCACGGTGGGTTCGGCGGCAACCGGAGGTTTCAACACTGTCCCGTTTTCCCCCGAATTAGGTTCCAGGCTTATGCAGGCCAGAGCCGCCTGATGCGGCCCGCCGGGAAAAGCCTGCAGCTTGGGCGCCGGGGGCGCGGCCAGGGCGCTCATGGCATAGTTCAGCAGCCAGTCTTTGAGCTGCTGCTGTGCCGGTTCCGAAATGCTCACGAAGCGCACTCCAGCGCGGCCAGAGACGTCCGCCCATGCGATCTCGCCACTGGCCACGATGCGCAGCGGCGACCCGGGTAGTTCGAAGTCGAGCTGGATGGCGCGGCTGGCCTCCACGGCGTCCAGCGCCTGGATGGCCATGCCGCCCTGGCTGATATCCAGGATGAAGCCGCGATCGCGCATGCCGTCCATGGTGACGAAGGCCAGGGTATGCACCATCAAGCGCGCGGAGCGGCGAGCGATGCGGTTGAGCAGTCCTTTGACTGCACGCAGGCTGCGGCCCGCGGCCTCGGGCGATACTGGCTTTACCAGCACGAAGTTGGCGCCGGTCTCCAGCGCCGCCTGCATGCTGGTGACGCCGTTGACGATGGCCAGCGCGATGGAGTTCTTGCCCGCGCTCAGGCGCAGCAGCCGCAACAGCTCGGCGGCGTGCTCGATCTCGTCGTAGTCGACGACCACGGCGTCCAGGCGCTCCCGTATCAGGCGCTCGGCGGCGCGCTCGACGTCGTCGCAGACTTCGGCCCGCATCTGCAATTCGCTCATCACGCCTTGCAGGACGCTCAGCGCTTCCGCATCGCGGCTGACCAGCAGCGAGTGCACCATACCCGGCATGCTACGCGGGTGGCTGCCAACGGCCAATTGGCAGCGATGGTTCGCGGAGTAGTGGTTAGTGGACAGTGGTCAGCGTCAGAAATGCGAAGCGCGGCGAAGACCTCTCCACCGCGCGTCTGTCAGTTCTCCGCCAGCGATTACACGGTTGTGACCTCGCCGCGCTTGCGGATGAAGGCGGGGACGTCGAGGTCGTCTTCCGGCAGCGCCTTGCTGGTTTCCGCGGCGGCCTGCAGCGCGTGCGCGGACGTCACTGCACTCGCATTTGGCCTCGGAGCTGAGGGGATGAAGGTTGCAGTGCTGCGCAAGCCAGCCACGGCTGCCGCTGCCGCCGAGACGGTGCCCTCGCGCTTCTCCGGGTGCGTGGTCTTGAATCCGGTGGCGATGACGGTGATCTTCACCTCGTCCTTCATCTGCTCGTTGAGCACGGCGCCGAAGATGATGTTGGCATCCTCGTGGGCGGCACTCTGGATGATGGTCGAAGCCTCGTTGACTTCCGCCAGCTTCAGGTTGGTGGAGCCAGTGACGTTGATCAGGATGCCGCGCGCTCCGTCGATGGCGCCGGCTTCGAGCAGCGGCGAGGCGATGGCCTTTTGCGCCGCCTCGAGCGCGCGCCGCTCGCCCTTTGAGGTGGCGGTGCCCATCACCGCGTATCCCATGCCCGCCATGATGGCCTTCACGTCGGCGAAGTCGCGGTTGATGATCCCCGGGATAGTGATGATGTCGGAGATGCCCTGCACGCCCTGGCGCAGGATGTCGTCGGCCACGCGGAAGGACTCAAAGAAGCCTGCATTCTGGGCCACCGCCAGCAGCTTCTCGTTGGGGATCACGATGGTGGTGTCCACTGAATCCACCAGCTCCGCCAGTCCTTTCTCGGCCTGCTGCATTCGACGCTTGCCTTCGAAGGCAAACGGCTTGGTGACAACGGCCACGGTAAGCGCCCCCATTTCGCTGGCGAGGGAGGCGATGATGGGCGCCGCGCCAGTGCCGGTGCCGCCGCCCAGGCCGGCGGTGACGAACACCATGTCCGCGCCCTCCAGGGCCTCGATGATTTGGTCGGCGTCTTCGAGGGCAGCTTTGCGGCCCATCTCGGGATTGGCGCCCGCGCCCAGTCCATTGGTGAGCTTGACGCCGAGCTGGATCTTCACCGGCGCGCGGGACATCTGCAGCGCCTGCAGGTCGGTATTGGCGACCACGAACTGCACGCCCTCGACCTTGGCGTCGATCATGCGGTTGACTGCGTTGCCTCCGCCGCCGCCTACACCGATGACGATAATCTTGGCATTGTTGCGGGGATGCTCATCGAACTGGATGCGGATGTCGCTGCTGGTTTCACTCATTAGGTCTTCGCTCCTCTGGCCGCTAAAGCCGTCGCCCAAGAATTCGTTCGCTTGTTTATCAACAACCTAGATCCTTCGCTCCCGTATCCCGCGCTGATGACAACGCGCGGGATCCCTCGGTCGCTCAGGATGACAATTGAGGGATTGGTAAAGTTGGCCATCACAAGCTCGCTACCGTCCTGGCAAACATTGCTCTGACTCTCGTCCCGAAGCTCTGCTCCTGTGCGGCGCGCGACAAGCGCGTGCGGTAGCCATAAAAGATGGTACCGACGGCGGCGGCAAATTCGGGTTCGGCGAGCGTCTCCGGCATCTTGGCGATGGGAGATGGATAGCCGACGCGCGCCGGTTTGCGCAGCACATCCTCAGCAATCTCGGTGAGAGAACGCAGCAGCGCGCCGCCGCCCGTCAGCACCGTGCCCACGGCACAGAGTTCCAGTACGCCGGCGTGGCGCAGGTTGTCGCGCAGCATTTCGAACAGCTCGCGCGCCCGCGGTTCCAGGATCTCAGCCAGCAAGCGCTGGGACATCAAGCGCGCCGGCTTGTCGCCCACGCCCGGCACCTCAACCTCGTTGCCTTCGGGAATTTTGGTGACCACGGCGCAACCGAACAGCTTCTTGATCTTCTCGGCGTCGGCCAGGGGCGTGCGCAGGCCCACGGCCGTGTCGTTGGTGAAGTGATCGCCTCCGATGGGTACCACGCTGGTGTGCATCACCGCGCCCTCGTAGTACACGATGGTTTCGGTGGAACTGGCGCCAATGTCGATCAGGCACACACCCAGCTCGCGGTCATCGGTCTTGAGCACGGCGTCGGCGCAGGCCAGAGGCTCGAAAACGGTATCGTCGACATGAATCCCGGCACGGTTTAGCGCGGCGACGATGTTCTGGGTGGCGGTGGAGGCGGCGGTGGCGATGTGCACCTGTACCTCCAGCCGGCTGCCTGTCATGCCCGCAGGATCGCGGATGCCGGGTTGTTGGTCGAGGATGAACTCCTGCGGCAGCAGGTGCAGGACTTCACGATCTCCCGGCAGGGAAATGGCGCGCGCCCGCTCTACGGCGGCGCGGATATCGTCGCGCGTTATCTCACGGGCGCGGGAGGCGACGGTGATGCCGCCGCGGCTCTTCACTCCGCGCACGTGCGGCCCGCCCACCCCTGCCAATGCCCGCTCGACCGGGACACCGGCAGCGTCTTCCGCCTGCGCCACCGCCTTCTGCACCGAGGCGACCGCCTTCTCCAAGTCAACAATGATGCCCCGCCGGACGCCACGCGATTCACTGATTCCGTGCCCGAGGTAGCGGGGTCCGCTATCGGTGATCTCCGTGATCACGGCGCAGGTCTTGGCGCTGCCCAGGTCGATCGCGGCAAGAAGGTGCTGCTGCTCTTTTCCCATTGGCCCCTAACGTAGGTTGGTTGTACTCGACCTGGTGCGTGGCGATGGTTTGCGCGCTGCCACTGCCGCTTTGCGCGAGGCTGCACGCGTTGC
>DASYTX010000043.1:0-5855 GCA_036001865.1 Terriglobales bacterium | reverse complement strand
TGGTAGACAATCTTCCCGCTCACCATCGTCGCCACCACCTTGCCCCAGAGCTGCCAGCCGTCAAACGGCGAATTGCGCGATTTCGACAGCGACTTGGAAACGTCGTAAGTCCAGCGGCGCGCAGGATCGAAGATAGTTACGTCGGCGATGGAGCCGCGGGCCAGCGTGCCGCGTCCTCTGAGCTTCATGATGCGCGCCGGGTTGGCGGAGAGCAGCTCGACGATACGCGCCAGCGGCAACCGCCGCTCGCGGTGCAGGCGGGTGATGGCCAGCGCCAGCGCCGTCTCCAGGCCAATGACGCCGAAAGGCGCCAATTCGAATTCGACCGCTTTCTCGTAATTTGAGTGCGGCGCATGGTCGGCGGCGATGGCGTCGATAGTGCCATCGCCCAGCGCAACCAGCAGGGCTTCTCGGTCCGCAGCCGAGCGCAGCGGCGGGTTCATCTTGAAGCGCGTGTCGTACTCGTCGACGTCTTCGTCAATTAGCGTGAAGTGATGCGGTGTGACCTCGCAGGTGATGCGGCCCCGGCCAGCCGACGCACCGGCCGGTGGCCGGGCTGCCGGAGTGGGAGAGCGCCTGCCGCGTCGGATAGCTTTGAGCGCGGCGGCGGTAGAAACATGGGCGACGTGCAGATGAGCGCCGGCCTGGTGGGCCAGGCGCGCATCGCGCTCCACGATGGCAGCTTCGGACTCGGCGGTCATGCCACGCAGGCCGAGGCGGAAGGAAGTAGCGCCCTCGTGCATCGAGCAGCCTGCGGTCAGGCTTGTGTCTTCGGCGTGCTGCACGACGGGTAGGCCGGCTTGCCCCGCTGCCGCCAGGGCCTGGCGCATGACCTCCTCGTGCAGGATGGGACGACCATCGTCGGTAATGGCGACCGCCCCGGCACGTGCGAGGGCGCGATAGTCGTTGATGCTTTCACCCTGGCTGCCAACGGTCGCAGCGGCAACCGGGAAGAGATTGACCACGGCGTTGCGCGCGGGCTCCTGCATCCAGGCGGTGATCTCGGGCGAGTCGTTGACCGGCGAAGTATTGGGCATGGCGCAGACGGAAGTGAAGCCGCCCGCAGCCGCAGCAGCGGTGCCGGTAGCGATAGTTTCCTTGTGCGACTGCCCCGGCTCGCGCAGGTGGGCGTGCAAGTCGACGAACCCGGGAGCGACGATGAGGCCGCGCGCGTCAAACTTCTCGTCGGCGCTGCCGCGGATCTTGTTGCGCGGCGCGATCTCGGCCACCCGGCCGTCGCGCAACAGCACGTCGAAATCGCCGGCAACGTTGCTGGCGGGATCAATGAGGCGTCCGCCTTTGATGAGCATGCTGGCGGGTTGGCGTGCTCGTATCACGTCGTCGGTCGTCGGTCGTCGGCCGTCGGCAAAACCAGAATGACAATCCGTATTCTCATCGCACTGCCCCCAGCGCTGTCGCCAGCACAGCCATACGCACGGGCACGGCACTGGCTACCTGCTCGGTGATGACGGACTGCGGCGAATCCACCAGGTCGCCGGCGACTTCCACGCCGCGGATCACGGGGCCGGGGTGCATGAGGATGGCGTCGCGCTTGGCCAGGCGCAGGCGCTCGGCCGTGACCTGATAACTGGCTATGTACTCGTCCATGCGTACCTGGCGTCCAGCCAGGCGTTCCTTCTGCACCCGCAGCACCATCACCACGTCAGCGCCACGGATGGCGTCGTCGAGGTGACGGGTGAGGCGCACGCCGGGAGCTATTCCGGCGGCAACTTCGGGCAGCAGTTCAGGCGGCCCGCAGAGCACCGGTTGCGCGCCAAACTTGCTGAGCAAGTGGATGTTGGAGCGCGCCACCCGGCTGTGGTAGATGTCGCCCACTATGGCCACGCGCAACCCGCGCAGGTTCTTCTTCCGGCGCATCATGGTGTAGGCATCAAGCAGCGCCTGCGTGGGATGCTCGTGCATGCCGTCGCCGGCGTTGATCACCGGGACATCGAGCCGGCGGGCGAGCACGTGGGGCGCACCCGAAGACGGGTGACGGACCACGATGGCGTCGGCGCCGGTAGCGCGCAGCGTAAGCCCGGTATCAACTAGCGACTCGCCTTTCTCGACACTCGATGCGGTGCCCTGCACCAGCGTGGTCGTGGCGCCCAGGGCTTTGGCAGCGAACTCGAAGGAGACGCGCGTGCGAGTGGAAGGTTCGTAGAAGAGCAGGGCGATGCGGCGATCGCGCAGCAGGGGGCGAGGCTTGGAATTATGCATGCGGCGCGCCAGCCGCAGCAGGGCAAGGATGTCGTCGGCTTTCAGGGGCTCGATCCCGAGCAGGGAGCGCTGCCTCTTCATCGCAGGTTGGCCTTCGCCGGTTTCTCCACTATGACTACCTTCTCGACTTCGTCGGTTTCCTTCAGCCTGACCTCCACCACCTGCTCCTGCGTGGTCTCGATGCGGCGACCGACGTAGGCGGCATCGATGGGCAGTTCGCGCAACCCGCGGTCGATAAGCACGCACAACTGAACGCGCCGCGGGCGCCCGTGCTCGAAGAGCGCATCCATGGCGGCGCGGGTGGTGCGCCCGGTGTAGAGCACGTCGTCCACCAGGATGATGTCCTTGCCCTCAATCGAGAAGCCCAGGTCAGTCTTCTGCACTACAGGACGCGGGCCGATGGTGGAAAGGTCGTCGCGATACAGAGTGATGTCCAGGGCGCCGACTGGCACTTTTACATGCGCGACCTGCTCGATCAAGCGGGAGAGGCGTTGCGCCAGGGGCACCCCGCGGCGCCGGATTCCGACCAAACCCAGATTGGGAACTGCATCGCCCTTCTCCACGATCTCGTGCGCCAGGCGGACCAGGGTGCGCTCGATTTCAGACGCCGACATCAGTGGCGGCTTTTCCGGTGAGTGCGGATGCCGGGCGGCGGGCTGGGTGCTCATCGGCGTCCTTCCAGTACGCAATTCAGGGCGTTAGGGGAAGCCGCATGATACGCGCCTCAGGTGGAGGCGGCAAGACGCTTTCCGGGCATCGCTTTGGACTGCGCGCTTTACTGGGACCGCTTCTGACCCCAGACACCGGCGGCGATCAGGCCGCCCATGGTGGCGCAAACCACAAACGAGACCAGGGCGACCACCAGGATGGCGGTCAGCACGGTGGCCAGGCCGGCAGGGCTCTGGAGCCAGTCAAAAATCTGCTGTGCCCGGGGGTCGGCATTCTGGGAGGCATAGCGTCGCAGGGCCTCGCTCCAGGCAGCGCGCAGGTTGGCGCCCGGCCGGAAGGCGGCCACGAGGATGAATTCCAACAAGCCAAAGATAAGGAAGCCAAACAAGGCGGTCAGCGCCCCCAACCGTGCCCCGGTGAGGTAACTTACCGAGATATCAGGATTTCGCCGCCGGGCTAGGCGGACACTGAGCGCTCCACCCAGCAGCATACAAGCGCAGTAGGCCAGCAGGACCAGCGCGCCCAGGGCCTGTTCGCCTACCCGCGCTGCCATCGCCAAACGGACCACGATGGCGGCGACCAGCAGCATAGCAACCGCCACCAGCAGGCCGGTCACAAATGCGGTGCGCACTGCCGCCGAGGACTTCAGCGCCTCCGGCGGAGCAACCTCCAGCGGCTGTGCCGGTGGCTGGACGTCAGCCGGCGTGCCCGGGAGGATCGGCGGCGTGGCCGGATCACCGGGCGTGACAGGGCTGACCCGGATCTGGGGAGCGCCGCACTGCGGGCAGAATGGGACGCCTTCCTCGATCGGCGCATCGCACTGGTGACACGGATGAGTCACGTGATTTCAAGGTACAGCACGGTATGACGATTTCGCAACTTGCGCCGTTTAGCGGGCGTGAGCGAGGCGCGTCAGCGGCGAGCAGGACAGGTCGAATGGCTTTCTGTAATTGAGCCAGAGATTTACGCGATCCGTAGCGCAGCTCAAAAGCACCGATTTCAGCAATTGCTCGCGTTCGGCTGAATTGCGCGTAAGGTATAGAAAATGCGCCCTGTTCGCGAGTTCTAGAATGCGCGTGGCGGAAAGTGCCCGGTCCAGTGATACAGGCACGCTCAGCCCCTGGGCAGCGGACTCAAGCGCTCGCTCCTGAGTTCGCCATTCCGCCATCTTGCGTGACCAGAATTCGCCGTCGATTCTCCCGTCCAGTTTGTCCTCGTACATCCGATCCATGCGTGTACGCAGGGCAGCGAGGCGTTGCTTAAGTCCGGCAAGCTGCTCCCGTCGCCGTTCTTCCGCGCCGTTCTGGTCGGCCTCAACCGAGGCGACAATCGTGTTCACCACGTCCTCGGGGACGTGGATGTTCTTCAGCACCTCTGCCAGCCGATCGGAAATCCGCGGCGAACGTCGGACGGTTCATCACATAAGCATAGCGGTTCCATGTCTGTGGATTCGTTATATCGCCTGAGAGCGGGTCTGTGCTCATGAACGCCTCAAGATGCCGCCGCAACAGGCGGCGGGACGCCCGGCGCTACTTGCAGGACAAGCGGCGCTACAAGAGCACACTCGGCTCATTACGAACGAACTAAGCCGGCGATTCCGTAAGCCAATATTATTGACCCTCCAATGAAGAACATAACACGAACCCTCTTAGGTACTGGATACAGTGGTTTCGAACCCGCTAAACCCTCAGTAACGTGGGTGGCTCTAAAAGACATTACGATCACACCTAGTCCAAGCGCCACCATAAACCAGTTCATGTGCAACTCCCTCCTGCATGCATCTATGGGTTACACCCAGCAAGACCTATCGACAAAAACAATCCGGCGCCAAAAAATCGCCCTGACTTGCGTGGGATGCCACCATAGGCGCCGATGTTAAGGGTTTGCCGATTCTCGAGCTGGAAAATCCCACCGTAATCCTTGCCACCCTTAGTACGGGAGAAAACTAGACCCACCGCAAGGCGTCAAGTATACGCTTCAATGGCCATGATTCCTCAATTCCACGTACTATGATTAGCAACGATTCTTTTCCGCTACTGACCTGATAGGGATCAGGGCTTCGCTGCCTCCCGAAGATAGTGAGGTCTTCGAAAGTCCTCAGGTACTCGTCCGCTTCATCTTGGGCCAACTCGATGACAGGATCGTCTGACGATTTGGCCACCTGTGACATCTGGTCTCTGAATGCGCCTTCATCGATCTGATCCTCAGCCAACTGCTTAAGCAGTCTAGCAACGACGATTCTATCGGAATCGGGGTTCGCTACCATGGCCGCCAATGCTTTAGACGGACTCTGAGTTGCTGTATTTTGACGTCGAGGTGAAGCAACATTTTGCCGCCTGTCTGTTTCCAAGCGTTATAATCCAAAGCAATTCGACGCCCCCAACAGCACGGCTTACTTGCTCCGTGCTCGCCGAAACCTCCACTCCTGGAGTCCTCCTATCAAGAGGCCCAGAAAGAATAGCGCCTGGGATGAATATTCAACTGCATACAGCCGAAAGTGCTCTTCGCGAGTCTCGTAGAGAACAAAGCCGTGAAAGTTATCGTCCGGGTAGGTTCTACCTGAAGCCTTATCAGGAGAGCGCGGTAAGGTATCAAAGTAGTGGTTCCAGATTTGATGGCTCCAGACCTGGCCAAGAAACCCAGCCAGTATCAGCGTAATCGAAAGTATCCTCCAACGCTTTTGCATATTGCAAACCACCGGCGCTATTGGCAGGAGTACTTTCCAATTGGGATCACACTAGTCCAGGTTCGGTGGACCGAGGCACCGACTCCACCACCAACTCCAATCGTAGCTCCGCCTCCGGTAACCTTCCCTCCTGGGCCGTTGCCACGCCCTTGAAAAACGTCCACCGTGCCCGCTGCTCCCTCAACTCCCCCGGTACCACTTGCGTTAGTGAAAGGACCTTTGAGCCCGCAAACCGTGTATGCATTTGAGCCACCGAAGTGTACGCCGCCAGACGCCCCTA
>DASYTX010000042.1:0-10601 GCA_036001865.1 Terriglobales bacterium | reverse complement strand
CCTGCCCAGAACGCCAGGATGTTTACTTTTTTCTCTCCTAAAGCGGATGCGATCTTGCCCAGCCTCCCCGGCCGATCTTCCGTCCAGGCGGTAAGTTGCTTCGCCCGCGCCATCGGATACCTCCTCCATCCGAAAAGTCATTATCCGGGTGCCAGATGGTGGGAGCGTACTCTTGGGCTTGACACAGGTCAAACGCCAAGCGCAGCACCCCCGGCTTGGCTGAGTGACTCCGATCAGGCTGGAATTCGGCCAGTCCTCATGACGAGTCTGGCTTCCGCGGAAGAATTCGAGACGACGACAGTTTTAGAATTTCACACTGACGTCTGGGGGGAGGAAGCGCATATGTTGCTGGAACTCAGCGTGGTTCCCTTGGGGCGAGGCCGCTCTATCAGTGCTGATGTCGCTGATTTGGCCTTTCTAGGGACGACAGAAACGCGATTCATCTACACGAGGGAGTACATGGGAAATCGCATGGTCGGTAAGTCGCTGAATCTGAAAGAGTTAGGGGTGGGTGGTGGGATTTGAACCCACGACGCCCGGAGCCACAGTCCGGTGTTCTACCAGCTGAACTACACCCACCATTCAGGAAGGCTGATTGGATTATAGCAGTGGAGAGTTGAGTGCCGTCGTGGTCGCAGAACAGGGCGCAGCCGAGATAGGAGAAGCCCGAGATCCTTCGCTCCCGTTTCCCGCGCTGGCAAAAGCGCGCGGGACCCCTCGGTCACTCAGGATGACAACCTAGAAGGCATGTGGCATCGTGACCAGCGCTAGTTGCGGCCCATGCCCACGTATTGGAAGCCCATGGCGCGCATGCGGGAGCCGTCGAGCAGGTTCTTTGTATCGACGATGACGGGGCGGCGCAGCAGGCGCTTGATGCGTTCGAAGTCCAGAGCGCGGAACTCGGGCCAGCCGGTGCCGACCACCAACGCGTCGGAGCCCTCGGCGGCGTGGTAGGCGGAGTCACAGTAGCGCACCGGCATTTTTTCCAGCTCCGCCCGGGCGTCGGGAATGGCGACGGGGTCATAGGCGCGCACGCGCGCGCCTTTGGTCATCAGCGACTTGGCCAGGTTGATGGCGGACGAGGCCGCCACCGAGTTGGTGTTGGGCTTGAAGGCCAAGCCAAGGAGGCCGACTTCCTTGTTGTTCAACGACTGCATCACGACGTTGAGCTTGTCAACGATGCGGTCGGTGAGCGAGCGGTTGACCTCGCGGGCGGCGCTCAGGACTTTAAGCGAAATCCCCTGGCCTTGGGCGAGTTGAGCCAGCGCGTCCATGTCGGACTCGACGAACGTTCCGCCAAAGCCGGCGCCGGGCTGCAGGCAGCGTGGAGCAATCTTCTTGTCGAGACCGAGAGCGAGGGCGAGATCGACGGCGTCGGCGCTGACGTGCTCGCACAGCGCCGCCAGCTCATTGATGAAGGAAATTTTGGTGGCCACGAAAGCGGTGGCTGCCTCGCGGGCCAGTTCGGCGGTCTCGTGGCTGGTGACGATCACAGGCACGCCGCGCATGGCCAGCGGCCGGTAGATTTGTTTGAGCACCTGCACGGCCTCGCTGGAGCTGGTACCCAGCAGGATGCGGTCGGGCCAGTTGAAGTCTTCCACTGCGCAGCCGTCGGTGATGAAGATGGGGTGGGAGACCAGGGTCATCGGCTTCTCGATCGAGGCCAGGCGCTGCTCGAGGCGGGTGGCCGTGCCCACGGGGACGGGTGTAATCACTACGAGGAAGCCAGCCGGATTGGCCGAGCGCGCGATCTTGACGGCGATGTCTTCGATGTAGCGGGCCGAGTCCTCAGCCACGAAGATCACCTGAGCCTTCTGCGCGAAGGAGTCGAGATCGGTGGAATAGACCAGCCGTCCGGCACGCACGTTGCGGCGGATGACGTCCTTCAGGTTCTTCTCGTAGTAGGGGATAGTGCCCTGGGCAGTGGCGTAGACGCGGACACTGTCGGCGTCGTAACAGGTTACTGGATTGCCAAAATCCGCCAGGCAGGCAGAGACCACCGTGCCCAGATATCCCGAACCGTACACCCCAATATGCATGGCAATTCCTTTTCAGCCGTCCGCAATTGGGCGGCACGGAGCAGAAGGCTTCTGATAAGCAGCAGTTTTAGGAAACGGTGCTAGTCCTATGTAGCCTCTGGAAAGGCCTACGTGCAATATGTAAGGAGGACATGAACTGCGGTGCTCAGTAGCTGGTACTCAGCGCCCAGCGGCCAAAGCGTCTTTGGTCGTTGGCCCTTGGTCGCTGGCCTTTGGTAAGTAACCCTAAGGGGTCAGAAGCTCTCCTAGGGTGGGAACTCGGCATTTGGTAGTGAACTATCGCTTGGCCAGCGTGGTGCCCAGTTGGACAGGGGCGAGGTCCTGCCAGCGGTATCCGGAAAGCTCGCGCACGAAGGTGAGCTGGTCTACTGTGGTTTGGCGCGGGCCGCGATAGAGTGACCAGCGTTCGCGTGCGATCTCGTAGGCCACCAGCGCACGGTGCATATCTGACACCTTCACGATGGTCAGGTGGGGCATATAGGGCCAAGGCTCTTCAAACTGGAAAACGCCGGTGTTGAGCCGGTCGTGCAGCTCGCGCAGCCGGTAGCCGGCGCGCTCTACCTGGATGAATACCGTGGGTGTGGTGGGGCAGAAGGTTTCCACTTCTCCGAGGCTGAGCTGGAAGGGAAGTTGGTCGCGGCAGAGGGCCTCGAGAGTTTCCACCCCCTGGGCTTCCGAGCCGTGGAGCAAGCGCGGTGGCAGGACCGTAACGTGCGCCGGCAGGTGAGCGTGATCGGGATTCAGCTCCGCACGCAACTCCTCCACGAAGTGGCCGAGCTCATTGCGCAGGTAGGCCACTACCGCGTATTGCACCGCCGTCATATGGGCGAATTATAGTCTGCGGCACAGTCAGGACGCACATTTCAGCCCATGGAGGGCATCGAATGCACTATGCGAACGCGGGTGGAACCGGAGATCATCCCTCCTGAAGATTGGCCGCGGCACCGGCAACAGAAGCTGCGCGACGAGGAACTGGAACGGCTGGCCACGTTGCTGGATGACCTGTTCCGCATTCCTGGCACGAACCTGCGCTTCGGGCTGGATCCGTTGCTGGGGCTGCTGCCCGGTCTGGGCGACCTGATCTCCGGAGCCCTGGGCCTGCTCATGGTCCTGGCGGCGTGGCAGCGTAACCTGCCGCGCGTGACGATCTGGCGCATGCTAGTGAATCTCGCTATCGACTCGGCACTGGGGTCGATCCCGCTGGCCGGCGACTTCTTCGACGTCGCGTGGAAAGCGAACCGCAAGAATCTTGCCCTGTTAAAGCGGTCAGCGAGGCGCGAGCCGGCGCAGCAGACCTGGCGCGATTGGCTCTTCCTCGCAGGGATTGTGGTTGCCGTGGCGGCAATGGTAGCTGTGCCGGTGATCGTTCTGATACTAATTGCGCGGGCGCTGCGGTGAGACCAGAGCGAGCGGCGGCTGCGCCAGTCATCGGGTAGAATGAATTGTCGGGGCGTAGCGCAGCCTGGTAGCGCACCTGCCTTGGGCGCAGGGGGTCGGAGGTTCAAATCCTCTCGCCCCGACCAGTTCCTTCAACCGCTTGTGCCTTCCCGGTCCGGCAGGTGAGCGCCGGACTCACGCTTCCGAATCTCTCGTTCGCGCAACCAAGTGAAGATGACAGGCGTGACGATCAGCACGTGCAGCAAGGAGCTGACCATCCCGCCAAGGACCGGGGTAGCGAGAGGCTTCATGACCTCGGCTCCAGTGCGGGTAGACCACATAATGGGCAGCAGCCCGGCAACCACGGTTGCGACCGTCATCACCTTCGGCCTCAGGCGAAGGAGCGCACCCTCCATGACGGCTTCATGCAGACCCTCACGCGTCAGCTTTCCCACCGAGGCGATCTTGCGCGCCACCGCTTCTTCCAGATAGATCACCATGACCACGCCAGTCTGCACGGCGGTCCCGAACAGTGCGATGAATCCGACCCACACGGCAACCGAAAAATTGTAGCCGAGAGCTTTCAGAAGGAAGACGCCGCCGGTGAGGGCAAAGGGTACAGCCAGCACAACGTGCAACGTTTCCTTCCACGAGTGGTAGGTCATGTAGAGCAGCACCAGAATGATAAGGAACACGACCGGGATCACGATCTGCAGCCGGCGCTTTGCGCGTATCTGGTTTTCGTACTGGCCGCTCCACTCGACGTAGTAGCCGGGCGGCATCTGGACGCGCTCCGCCACGACGCGCTTGCCTTCTTCGACAAAGCTGCCCACGTCTCGCCCGCGCACGTTCATTAGCACAGTGCCGCGCAGAAGCCCGTTTTCGCTGGCGATCATGGAAGGACCGCTGACGGTACGGATTTTCGCCAGTTGGCCGAGTGGAACCTGCATGCCGTTGCTGCCGGCCACCAGCACATTGCGCAACCCGTCGATGTCCTCGCGGAAGTCGCGGGCGTAGCGCACCCGAACTGGGAACCGCTGGCGTCCCTCGATGGTGGTAGTGAGGTTCTTGCCCCCGATGGCGGTCTCGATTACGTCCTGGACGTCGCCAATGTTGATGCCGTAACGGGCCGCGGCGGTGCGGTCGATGTCAATCTCAACATAGGGCGCGCCGGTGATGCGCTCGGCATAGAGATCCACCGCGCCCGGCACACCACGAAGCACGCGTTCGATCTCGCTGGCTTTCTGCTCGATGGTGCGCAGGTCTTGACCGAAGATCTTCACGCCCACTTGGGTACGAATGCCGGTGGAGAGCATATCGATGCGGTTGCGGATGGGCTGCGTCCAGATGTTGGTGATGCCCGGCATGCGCAGTCTTTCATCGAGCCGCTGCATGATCGCATCCTTGGTCAGCCCGGTTTCCCACTGGTCCTTGGGCTTGAAGGTGATGATGGTCTCGGTCATGTTAATGGGCGCGGGATCGGTCGAGGTCTCCGCCCGCCCGATCTTGCCCACTACCATTTCCACCGCCGGGTCGGCAGCGATGATCTGGTCTTGCTGGCGCATCAGGGCGTTGGCCTTGGTGAGCGAGATGCTGGGATCCGCGATGGGCATCCAGAGCGCGCTGCCTTCATCGAGAGGGGGCATAAACTCGGACCCGATGGTGGTCGTCAGAAACAGAGCCGAGCTGAAGAGTACGCCGGCTAGTAACAACACCAGCCCGCGATGGCGGAGGGCCCAGGTCAGTGTCGGTTGGTAAAGACGGCGCAGAACACGCATCACGGGGTTGTCCTCTTCCGGGTGGAGCTTTCCGCGAATGAGGAAAGTGCAGAGCACGGGTACCAGGGTGACGGCAATGATGGTGGAACCCACCATGGCAAATGTCTTGGTGAACGCTAGCGGGTGAAAAAGCTTGCCCTCCATGCCGGTCAAGGCGAACACAGGAATGAAGGCCAGGATGATGATGGTCATGGCAAAAAAGATCGGCCGTCCCACCAGCCTGGCCGCACGCAAAGTGATGTCGAAGATGCGCGACCTGTATTCGCCCTGCTCCTCAGCGTGACGCTCGGCGTGTCGGATGACATTCTCGGTCATGACAATGCCTGCATCCACCAGCACACCGATGGCGATGGCAATCCCGCCAAGCGACATGATGTTCGACGAGATTCGCATGTAGTGCGTAAATAGAAATGAGGTCAGTACGGCAAGCGGCAGCGGGATAGTGACGATCAGGATGCTGCGGAAGTGCCAGAGAAAAACAATGTGCGCCAGGGTGACCAGAATAATTTCCTCAATCAGCGCGGTCTTCAGGGTGGCCACGGAAGCGTCGATGAGGGCGCTGCGGTCGTAAAACGGCACGATCTTGACGCCTTGCGGGAGGCCTGACTGCAGGGCGCTGATCTTTCTCTTGACTGCCGCAATCGCCTCACGCGCATTGGCGCCGTAGCGAATGACCACTACGCCACCGACTGCCTCTTTGCCATTTTTGTCCAGAACACCGCGTCTGAATTCGGGCCCAAGCTGTACTGAGGCAATATTGCGCACATAGATAGGTGTGCCGTTCACGGAGGTGACGACGATGTTCTCTATGTCCTGGATCGAGCGGATCAGCCCCAGTCCGCGGACGACGAATTCCATGTCATTGGACTCAAGTACCTTGGCGCCCACGTTGCTGTTGCTGCGCTGCACCGCCTCGAACACCGCACGAATCGGCGTGTTGTAGGCCCGCAGCTTCACCGGATCGACATCAATCTGGTATTGGCGTACAAATCCGCCGATCGAGGCCACCTCGGCAACTCCGGGAACGGAGTTGAGCTGATAACGGATGAACCAGTCCTGAATGGATCGCAGCGTGCCCGGGTCATACGGGCCTTCGACCGTGTACCAGAAAACCTGACCAACGCCGGTGGCGTCCGGGCCGAGCGTAGGCACAACGCCTTGCGGGAGAAAGGTGGACGCGAGACTCAGCCTCTCCAGGACGCGAGTGCGCGCGAAGTACACGCCCACATCGTCGCCAAAGATGATGTTGATCATGGAGAAGCCGAACGCGGAGGACGAACGCACCGTGCGCACGCCTGGCAGCCCCTGCAGGTTGGCGGTAAGCGGATAGGTGATCTGGTCTTCGACTTCTTGCGGGCTGCGCCCGGACCAGTCGGTGAAGACAATCACCTGGTTCTCGCTGAGGTCGGGGATAGCATCGACGGGCGTCTTGAGCAGCGCCCAGTATCCCCAGCCAGCCAAGCATATGTAGGCAAGCAGGACGAGGAAGCGGTTCTGCAGAGACCATTCAATGATCCGGTTGATCATGGCTGCCTTCTCACTTCGCAGTCACCCGCGTCTGCCGTGAGCCGAGCCGCTGCCCGCCACGACTGACGTCCACGTTGACGTTGTAGGAACCAGCCATCGGCACCCCCAGTTTCCCCGTGTACTCGGCACCGTTCCACGTCAGGTCGGCGGAGGCACGCATTTCAGGCATGTTCATCGAGGGCATGGCAGGCATTACGAATGTGACTCTGACCTGAGCGTCGCTGACCGGCTTGCCGGACAGGTCGGTCACGGAAACGCGGGCGGTGTTATCGGCAGCGCCCTTGGGCGGGTGGGGGTCAGTGCGGAAGTCGATCTTCAGGTCCGCCTTGGGCGTTGTCGCGGTCTGGGGTTCGCCGCGGGCGAATTCTTTTGAACCCCCGAACAGACCAGTCATGCCGCCGGTGATGCGTGTCTGGGAATCAATGAGGAAGTTTCCCCGGGTGACGACGCGCTCTCTTTCCTGAAGCCCGGCCAATACCGGGTAATAGTCCTCACCTGGCGGCCCGAGAGTCACTTCGCGGCCTTCGAAGACGCCGTCGCCTTTGGCGACATAGACAACGTTACGCGTTCCGGATTGCAGGACCGCAGAGCGCGGCACGCTGAGGACTTGCTGGGCCCCTGCGGTGCGCAGCCTGGCATTCACAAACATGCCGGGCCGCAGGCGCATGCCCGGGTTTCTCACCTGTATGCGAACCGGCACGGCGCGCGTTTGCAGGTTGACGATCGGCTCGATGAAGCTGACTGTGCCATGTAGCGTCTCCCCCGGCAGCGCTTCGGCAGTGATTTCCGCCGCCTGGCCGACTCGGATCAGCGACATGTCAGATTCGTACACCTCGGCGATCACCCAGATCGTGCTGAGGTCAGCCAGGGTGTACAGGACGTCTCCCTCTTTGACGTACTGACCTTCAGTAATCCTGCGTTCGGTGATGATTCCGCCGGCCGGGGCGTGAACCGTGATGTGGATCTTGGGTTCCGGGGATGAGCCCAGCTCTTCGACCTGCTTCGAGATCAGGCCCCAGAGTTCCAGCCGGCGTCTGCTGGCAGCAACCAGGTCATCGGCTTGAGCGATCGCCTGAGGGTCAGCATTAGGACCAAGGCGTCGTTTGTTCTCAAGAGCAAGCTTGTACTCCTCGGCAGAGGCGACAACTTCAGGACTGTAGATTAGCGCGATGGGCTGTCCGCGGCGGACTGACTGACCGGTGAAGTTGACGAACAGCTTGTCGATACGGCCGCCCACCCGCGCGCTGATGGTGGCAAGCCGCGTCTCGGCCTCCTGGGCCTTCCCTACCGCGAGGACTTCTCGTCGCAGTTGGCGACGGCGAACTTCCACGGTCTCCACATCTATATTGCGCTGCTCGTCTGCGGTGAGCTCCACCGTATTGAGTTGACCGCCACCAGCCCCGCTCGGCATGTCGACCGCCGTCTCGTGAGCACCATGTGTCACTGGAGGATTTGGAGCGGGTGCCACTCGGGACTCGGCGCTCTTTCCATCCCGAGCTTCCGCAGATTTGTGGTTCCCGCGCATGAGTCCTGCGACGACCCATACGAGGGCCGCCAGCAACAACCCGAAGAACACTCCGCCAATGACCAGCCGCTTTTCACGCCCATTCATGGCCGCACCTCGTTGCTTGCGGAATCCTTTGCGCGGTTTGGTGGGCGCGGAAGAGGAGCTCCGATGGCGCGCTCCAGATCCGCCAGCCGCTGCTCATACTCAGACAGCGCACGGTAGTAGGCGTACTCCACATCCAAACTCAGGTTTTGGCTGTCGAGCAGGTTGAGAAAATCGGTGCGGTCCGTTTGGTAGGCCGCCGTGGTGGCCTTCAGTGTAGTTTGTGCCTGGGGCCGGAGGGTGTCGCGATAAAGCTCTACCAGGCGGCGGGCAGCATCGGTACGGATCAGCGTTTCCCTGATTTCATGAAACACCGCTGCCCGACGCGCATCATATTCGGCGCTCACCGCCGATGATTCGCTGGTGGCCGATGCGATCGCTGAGTCATGGCGCCGGCGATTCAACCAGGGAAGTGTCATTGAGAACTCGGCCATGTAGGTGTTGCGGAAAGGCGATCCGCTGGGCATCACCATGTAGCCGCCGCTGACAGCGAAGTCGGGGGTGTAAGCCCTGCGGGCAAGCTTCAACCTGGTTTCGCTCTGCCGGATTGCCGCTGAGACAGCCTGGAGTTCCGGCCGGTTCTGGCGAGCGACCTCTTGGAGCGTTGCCAACTCGGGAAGCTCACCGGGAACGCCGTACTCGCCGGCAACTTCGATGGGAGTGCCGGGGTCGCGGCCCACCAGCGTGTTGAGTTTGGCGCGCGCGAGTTCCCCGTCCTGCCGCAGCATGACCACGTGATCGACGAGCTTGCTCAACGCAATCTGTGCCTTGAGGACGTCCTGCTGCGGAACCCGTCCGACGGTGTACTTGATGCGGGCAGCCTCCAATGCCTGCCGAGCCAAGGCGACCTGCTCGTCGTGGAGCCTTAGCTCGTCGTAGTTGCGAAGAAGCGCGTAGAACGCCAATCGCACGTTGGCGATAACATCGCGCTTTTTGGCTTCAATTTCGGCTTTGGCGACATCCGCGTCCTGTCCGGCAATCTGAGAACGCAGTGCGCGCTTCCCGGGACCGGGGAAAGGCTGGGTCACCATGAACATGTTTTGCGCCTGGTTGAAATTCCACGGCTCACGGAAGGGAACGCCCCATGCGCGATACGTGAGCGAGGCGTCTTCCAGTGAGCCCGCGGCAGCAATCCGCGCCTGGACGGCTCCCAGACGCTTCTCCACAACTTTGATTTCCGGATTCGCCTCCAGCGCCGCAGCTTCCAGTTCAGCCAGGGTCAGCGGCTTTACGCCGGAAGTGTGCTGGGCATGCTGTTGTGGCAGCAGGGCCGCTGCCTGCGCGAACGGATCCTGGGCGCGAGCAGATAGTGCGAGAAGTAGGAGCAGAAAAACGTGAATGGCTTTCATCTTTCCTCCGTATCGAAAGACACGATCGCGGAGACGCACGAGTGCGTCCCAGCAGGAAAGCAAAAGCCGACTAGATTCTCAGGACCTTAGCGAAATTTAGGTGGGGATCAGGAGGGGAATGACTTGCCAGCGCGTGCTGCGAGGCAGCGTCAACGTGCGCCGGAGCTGCAATCGGACTCTGCGTCACCGCTGCCGCAACTGAAAGGTGCGGCGCCAAGGAAGTCCCCTTCTGCACGATCGCAGCATTGTCCTGGCGTACCGTGGTCGCGCAGCACCTATGTGAAGACACCTTCGCTTGGCCACATTGGGTAATGCGGCGGCAGCACTCGTGCTCACTAGCGGTGAGCGTGCTGCCGGGCCAGAGGCACGCCACAGTGGGCGCAGAGAATATGATTAGTGCCAGTGCTGTGACGCCGATTCTGGCGAGCAGTTTCAAGCGAGACGAGTCTACGCCTCCCAGTCAGTTAGACGCAATCGCCAATAGAACGTCACGGGCTATGTACTTCTGGAGCTGCGTTGAGGGTGCTTTCGGTCATGGTTCTGGGAGCAGATTACAAAGCTCGTACAACCTTTCAGTTCTCCGTATAATCAGAATGGCGAGCAAAGCCACTCTGGCCGCAATCTTCTCCATGGAGAGTTCGAAAGATGCGTTTTCACATGCGGCAGTTTGTCCGAGCGCTGACCACTTGCATTCTAGTCACAATCTTTGCGCTCCCTCCTAGCCTGCTAGCGCAAACCCACGTTGTCAGTCCCGCTGACCTGCAGAAGGAAATGCTATCTGCCAGGGACGCGCGGCAGCGAAATCTCGAAGCCGTAAAGCAGTTTCTGTCCTCGCCCAGGGCGGAGAAAGCTCTGAAGGCCGTTCACATAGAATCGGTACGCGTGAAGAATGCGGTTTCGACGTTGGACGACGAGGAACTGT
>DASYTX010000041.1:0-4640 GCA_036001865.1 Terriglobales bacterium | reverse complement strand
TCAGACCTTTCGGGCCGCCGCCGCTCAGACCCTTCGGGCCACCGCCGCTCAGACCTTTCGGGCCACCGCCGCTCAGACCTTTCGGGCCGCCGCCGCTCAGACCTTTCGGGCCACCGCCGCTCACGCCCTTGGGGCCGCCGCCGCTCAGCGTCTTAGTACCGGCAAGGTTTGTTCGCGTCGCGCTCACCGTCTTTGGACCGCCTTTCGCGATGATCGCCTTCTTTGCGGCCGCCATGCTACTGATCAACGTCTTCTTCTCCACTGGCATCGTCCCTCTCCTCGCGAGTTCTAGATTTCAGACTGCCTTACGCCAGAGGATCAAGCACGGGTGCTGCCAAAGTTTTCCCCTCCACCCCCGGCCATCGAGGACCAGTCCCTTCAGAGGCTTACAAGCCCCGGCCTCTGCGGCCGGGGCAGGTAGCGCGATGAGGACTCTGACCGCGGCGTCCAAAAATTTGTCTGGCGACCACAACTTTTTTGTCGTCAAGGAAGTCGGTACTTGCGGCACAGGTAGCCTATCTTCCGGGCATCGATGCGCAGCAGAGCGGCCGCATCCACCTTCCTGCCGCCCGTGCGCCGCAGCGCCGCTTGCAGGTAGGCAATCTCGATGCGCTTCATCTCTTCTTCGAAATGGATTCCTTCTTCAGGGATGAGCAAGGCTTCCTGGCTGGTGGCGCTGCTAAAGAGGAGTTGCTGGGGCAAGTCTCTGGCTGAGATCGTCGGCCCGTCCACCATCAGCACCAGGCGTTGGACCAAGTTTTCAAGTTCGCGCACGTTTCCCGGCCAGTGGTAGTGCTCCAGGATCTCAATCACGTCCGGCTCCACCCGCTTCATCGCCATGCCGTTGGCGGCGCAATGAATACGCAGGAAGTGGTCCACCAGCAGGGGCATGTCCCCGTACCGCTCCCGCAGGGGCGGCAGAAAGATCGGCACCACGTGGATGCGATAGTAGAGGTCCTCGCGGAAACGCCCCGCGCGCACCAGCTCCTCCAGGTTCTCGTTGCTGGCGGTGATCAGGCGGAAATCGATCTTCTTGACGGTCTTGCCGCCAATACGCTGCACCGCCCGGCCCTCCAACACCCGCAACAGCTTGCTTTGCAGCGCAAGACCGAGGGTGGCGATCTCGTCCAGGAAGAGGGTCCCGGAATGAGCTAACTCGATGTGGCCTGGCCGAGCGGTATGCGCGTCCGTGAAGGCACCTTTTTCGTGGCCGAACAGCTCTGCCTCGATCAGGTGTTCGGGCAAGGCAGCGCAGTTGACGCTGATGAAGGGCTTCCCTGCCCTGGGGCCGGTGGCCACGATGGCGCGCGCCACCAACTCCTTGCCCGTGCCGCTCTCGCCGCGAATGAGAACCGTGGTCGTGCTGCTGGCTACCCGGTTGACGGCATCGTAGACGCGCTGCATGGGCTCGCTGGCGCCGACCAGGTCGCAAAAGGAGTATTTTGCGGCGATCTGCTCGCGAAGCCGGCGGTTCTCGATCTCCATGCTGCGCTTTTCCAGGGCGCGCTCCAGGACGATGCGCAGCTCCTGGAAGTCCACCGGCGCGACGAAGAATTCGTCAGCCCCAACCTCCGTGGCCTTCAGGCGCACGCTACGGCTGCGCGAGCGCGTCAACGCCATCAGGATCAGGTCCTGGTTCATGTTCCGCAGCTCGCCGAGCACGCTTAGGCCGTCATTGGTATTCCCGGCGACGGTGTCCACATCCAGGATTATCGCCTCCAGCGGCACCTGGCTCAGCAGGGGGAGGATCTCGTCGGCAGAGTTGAGGAAAGTGGTGTTAAAGGCCGGGGCCAGGAACTGTTCCACATCGGGCAGCGTGGACTCGTCGGTGGTCACCACGGCAATGTGACGCGCAGGCGCAGCAGCAATGGCGGCGGCACGCATGAGTGCTCCCTCCGCGGAAGCGTCGGCATTATAGGCAAATTCCTCGACCTCAGTGTCAAAAAGTTTGACCTAGAAAGCGAGAGCCCTCCCGTCGTGGGAGGGCCCGAGATTCGGAGATGATGCTCTACGCGTCGGCCATCTGCGGACGGCCGCCACTCCAGCCGTGCAACCCTTGCTTGATGATCCAGCGCAGCACGTTCGAGTTGTTGTAGTAGTAGCCGAGCACATACTGGCAGGTGGAAAGGCAGTGCGAGTTACACACCTTCTTCATTTCTTCCAGTGCGTTCCAGTCGAACTTAGGCTCCCCAATGCGGCCCCAGTCGGTATTGGCCGAGTACATGGGGAAGCACGGCGCCAGCGAGCCGTCGACGCGGATCACGCAAGAGTTCCACCCCGCACGGCAGTTCCACGGATAGGTGACGCCACGCATGAAGTCCTTCATCTTGCGCAGGTGGTCCTTGGAATTGACCATGATGTATCCCTGCGCGTTCTTGTCGATCAGCCAATCCAGCAAATCGTTCACCCGCGGCCAGTCCGTGGGGGTGATGTAGGTAACGTTGTCGTTTAGGTGTTGGAAGTGGGGCTGCTCGATGTAAGGCGGCTCGTTAATGTGCACGTCGGTGGAGATGCCGTGCTCGTGCCCGATCTCGGTGATCTTGTACACGTCGTCGATATTGTTACGGCAGATGTTGGTGTTGAAGACGATCATGTAGCCGTACTGCCGCTGCTGCTTGACCAGGTATTTGAACTGCTTCTCGATGCGCTTGAGGTTCTTAGGCAGCCCCGGCTTCTCCTCCAGGCAGTCCACCGCCAGGTTGATGGCGGCCACGCCCAAGTCGCCCACGCGGTCGACGAAGTCCTCGTTCATCAGGATGCCATTGGTGGGCAGGTACACGAAGAAACCGTTCTTGGTGCCGTAGTCCACCACCTTGAGGATAAAGTCGCGGCGCAGCAGGGGCTCTCCGCCCATGATGGCGATCACCCGGCAGCCCACCGACTTCAGCCAGTCGATAGAGCGGATGGCCGTCTCCTCCGTCATGCCCTTGACCTTGTTGTTGAACGCCCAGCAGTAGTGGCAATCGACATTGCACTTCCACTCGGTGAACAGATACGAGAGCAAGGGGCGGAACTTGCCGGGCATCACGCGCGACTGGAAATAGGGGACCAGCCAGCGACGAAATGCGCGCACGAAGTTGTTAGTGTGATAGCTACCGGTCTGCAACTCCGGCATCGACCCTCCTTGAACGGTCCGGGAGCGGCGATCGCAGACCACACCCGCCCCCGCAATCAAGCTGGTTAGGATAAATAGCCAAGCTCAGACGGTACAGCAAAAAATCATTAAGAATGCGTGACTTGCAGCGTATTGTCGTTTCCGCACAGCGAACTGGGCAGCTGCTCCTTTGAACCGGGAACCAGGGCTTATGACTTGTTCGGAATCGGAAGAAGAACGTGCTCGCTGGAACCAGAAGTACGCAGACAGCTCCCACACCTCGCTCGACCCCGACCCGTTTCTTCTAGAAGCCCACCGGGAGTTCGTGGCCCCGCTCTTCCCTGCCCCGGGCGCCGCGCTGGAGGTGGCCGGCGGCGCCGGCCGCCACGCCATCTGGCTGGCCCAGTGTGGCTGGCAGGTCACATTGGTGGACATTTCCGAGGTCGGCACTGCCAAGGCCAGCGAGAATGCCGCCGCTTGCGGCGTCCGCCTGCGGGTCGAAACCGCCGACCTGCTGGCCTAACTTCGGCCGTGAGCGCTATGACCTCTTACTCGTATTCTTTTATCTCCAGCGCGAACTCTTCTCGCGTATGACGGCCGCGCTCAAGCCAGGCGGCCTCATCGTTTACAAAACCTACACGCGCGAGCACGAAAACTTCGCCCGCTTCGGGCTCGAGCATCCCATGTTCTTCCTGGAGCCGAACGAGCTGCTGAACGCCTTTCCGGGGCTGCGCATTCTCCATTACCGCGAAACCCTGCGTGAAAAGGGGGTGGCGGAACTGGTGGCCTGGAAGCAACCCGCTTGAGCGCCATAAGCAAAACGCCCTGAGTGGTAGGATTGAATGCATCCTCCAGCATGCCGAAGAAAAAGCGCGCGCACGGTCACGACACGAAACATGTCCAAATGCGCCGCAACTACTGCTTTGCCTGCGGCGTGGACAATCCTCATGGCATGCACCTCAAGTTTTCCTATGACGCGGAGCGGGATGCGGTCGTAGGGCGCATTCGCCTTCCCCGGCGCTACTGGGGGCCGCCCAAGCATGCTCACGGCGGCATCATCGCGACGGTGCTCGATGAAGCCATGGGCAAGGTGAATCGCAAGCACCACGTGGTTGCTCTAACCTCCGAGATGAAGGTCCATTACCTGAAGCCGGTGCCGCTGAGCAAGCCGCTGATGGTTGAGGCCCGTGAGCGCACGGTGCGGGGCCGCCGCCATGTGAATGTGGCCGAAATCCGTGACGAACGGGGCGAGGTGCTGGCTCGCGGAGAGGCCGTCTTCATCGCCGTTGATCCTCACCGGATGTTCGCTAAATATTTGCCCGCTTCGGAGCGCCGGCGCCTGCTCTTGCCTCCCGCCAGGCTCCCTGCGGCCCGCCGAAAACAGCCCGCCAAGCGGTAAAATAGAGGCGCGCGAGAACACCCGGGTCTCATAGATTTCCGCAGAGAAGAGGAAGCATGCCGGAGAAGAACGACAGCGGTCTGCGGCTAAAGGTCGGCTTGGCAGAGATGCTGAAGGGCGGCGTCATCATGGACGTCACCAACGCCG
>DASYTX010000040.1:0-17306 GCA_036001865.1 Terriglobales bacterium | reverse complement strand
TCAGGATGACACCCTTCAGGGTAAACGTTTTCTGCGGGTAACTCCTGACTACCGGCTCCTGACTCCTGCCTTCGAAGCCACTTGCAGGCGTACCTCGGCGCGTTGCAACGCGGCCAAAGCCCGGGGGAAGTCGATGTCGGTTTTGGCGCTCTTGAGGTAGGCCTCGGCACGCTTGCGGGCCTCTTCGGCGCGCTGCACATTAATGTGTTCGGCACGCTCGGCGCTTTCGGCCAGGATGGTGACTTTGTCGGGCAGCACTTCGGCAAATCCCCAGGCTACGGCGATGTACTGCGTCACCCCGCCCTTACGGTAGGAAATCTCCCCCACCGCCAGCTCCGTGATCAGCGGCGCGTGTCCGGGAAGGATGCCGAGGTAGCCGTTCTTTCCCGGTATCTGCATCTCCTCCGCGCTGTCGCGGACGACGGCTTTGTCGGGAGTGACGATTTCGAGTTGGAAAGTTTCAGCCAATTGCTGGTCGTCGGTCGCCCGTCATCGGTCGTCGGCCCGAGAAAGCTCGAAATGACCGAAGCCGCGGACCGAAGGCGGTTTCACTACGCTGCCGCTGCTGCGCCTTTCATCTTGGCCGCCTCTTCCATGACCTCCTCGATGCCGCCCTTCATGTAGAACGCCTGTTCGGGCACGTCATCGAGCTGGCCGTCCAGAATCATCTTGAAGCCGCGCACGGTGTCCTGGATCTTGACATACCGTCCCGCACGCCCGGTGAACTGCTCGGCCACGTGAAAGGGCTGCGAGAGGAAGCGCTGGATCTTGCGCGCTCGCGTCACGGTCAGCTTGTCGTCTTCGCTCAGCTCGTCGATGCCGAGAATGGCGATGATGTCCTGCAAGTCCTTGTAGCGTTGCAGTGTGCGCTTCACTCCCTGGGCAACGTCGTACTGCTCCTGGCCCACGATGCGCGGGTCGAGAATGCGCGAGGTCGAGGCCAGCGGATCCACTGCTGGATAGATGCCGATCTCAGTCAGCGGACGCGAGAGCACCGTCGTGGCGTCAAGGTGGGCGAAGGTTGTGGCCGGAGCCGGATCGGTGAGGTCGTCGGCGGGCACGTAGATGGCCTGCACCGAAGTCACTGAGCCGCGCTTGGTGGAGGTGATGCGCTCCTGCAACTCGCCCATCTCCGTTGCGAGATTCGGCTGGTAGCCCACGGCGGATGGCATGCGTCCCAGCAGCGCCGACACTTCTGAGCCCGCCTGAGTGAAGCGGAAGATGTTGTCGATGAAGAGCAGGGTGTCGGTGCCCTCGCTGTCGCGGAAGTACTCGGCGACAGTGAGCGCGGTGAGCGCCACCCGCAGGCGCGCGCCCGGCGGCTCGGTCATCTGGCCGTAGATCAGCGCTGCCTTCGATTCTTCCGGCTTGCCGGGCACGATCACTCCGGACTCGGTCATCTCCAGCCACAGGTCGTTGCCCTCGCGCGTGCGCTCGCCCACACCGCCAAACACGGAGTAGCCGCCGTGCTGCTTGGCGACGTTGTTGATCAGCTCCATGATGACCACGGTCTTGCCCACGCCCGCTCCGCCGAACAGCCCGATCTTGCCGCCTTTCAAGAACGGCTGGATCAGGTCAATGACCTTCACGCCAGTCTCGAACATCTCCAGGGTGGTGGACTGCTCATCAAAGGCGGGCGCGGGACGGTGGATGGGAAAGCGGTCGGTGCAGCCGTGGAAAGGGCCAAGTTCGTCCACCGGCTCGCCGATCACGTTCATCACCCGGCCCAGGGTGCAGCGGCCCACGGGCACGGTGATGGGCCCGCCAAGGTCGATGGCCTTCATGCCACGCACCATGCCGTCGGTGGGCTTCATGGCGATGCAGCGCACCCGGCCTTCGCCCAGGTGCTGTTGCACCTCGAGCACCACGTCGATGGGCGCGGGAGTCTTGAAGCCGTCGCCCACCACGCGGATGGCCTCGTAGATGGGAGGCAGAGTGGCCTCGGAGAACTGCACGTCGACGGCAGGGCCAGAGACTTGGATGACGCGTCCGATGTTTTCAGGCATAAGTCCGTTTCTTGTTCTAGTTTCTCGTTTCTGGTTTTCTCCGAATTTCGCGCCGCTTCTGTCAAGAACCTAGAAACGAACAACGAGAAACTCTACGACGCTGCCGCCCCGCTCACCACCTCGATGATCTCCTTCGTAATCTTTGCCTGGCGCACGCGGTTCATGGCCAGGGTAAGCGAGTCGATCATGTCGCTGGCATTGTTGGTGGCCGAGTCCATGGCGGTCATACGGGCAGCGTGCTCGGCGGCTACCGACTCCAGCAGCGCGCGGAAAATCTGTACCGCCACAAAGCGTGGCAGCAGGCTGTTGAACAGCTCCTGCGCGGGCTGCTCGTAGATGTAGTCCACAGGCGCGGTGGCGAACTGTGCGGCAAGGCGGTCGATTTCCGTTGTATCGGCCTCGCGCACGCTGACCCCAGCCGCGGCAGCAACTTCGGCGGCGCGGCGGCGCTGCTCCTCCGTCATCTCTTCCGCCAGACGGATGTCGGCGGCGCCGATCTCCTCGATAGGCAGAATCTCATCCACCACCAGCCGCTGCGCGATCACCGACTTGAATTCGTTGTAGAGAAGGTAGACGGAGTCAATCTCGCCCTTGGTATAGCGCTCGATCACGCGCTCGGCCAGTTCAGAGGCGTGGGCAAAATCGAGCTTGTTCAGGATGCCGATCTGCTCGCCCACGATCCAGGCTCCAGCTTCGCGGACGGCCTCCTCCTGCTCGGGCGTGACCCGCGGCTTGGGGTAGCGGCGCCGCAGGAAGTCGCGGCCCTTGCGCCCGATGGTCTCAATCTCCACGCTCCGCTCTGTCTTGGTCGCCAGAAAGCGCAGCGCAGCCTTGTTGATGTTGGTGTTGAAGGCACCGGCCAGGCCCTTGTCGCCGGTGACCACAATGAGCAGCGCGTTACGCTCCGGTCGTCGGGCCAGCAGAGGGTGGCGCGCTTCTCCGGTCTCGGGA
Source organism: Terriglobales bacterium (assembly GCA_036001865.1). Taxonomy (GTDB): domain Bacteria; phylum Acidobacteriota; class Terriglobia; order Terriglobales; family Acidobacteriaceae; genus DASYTX01. The sequence continues at coordinate 14,349 of DASYTX010000040.1, read as the reverse complement.
TCGTAGATTTCGGCGCGCGACACCAGGGACCGGAGCACGTTGGTCAGCATTTGCGCGTAGGGACGGGCGGAGAGAGCGCGCTCCTGGGCGCGGCGCAGCTTGGCCGCCGAGACCATCTTCATGGCCTTGGTTATTTGCCGCGTGTTGATCACGCTGCGGATGCGGCGCCGGATGTCGAGAATCGTGGGCATTTGGAGCAGTACTCAGTAATCGGTAATCAGTACTCAGTTAGGCGCGCGCGCCGGCTGCCGCGGTCTGGCGCTCGGCCAAGAAGCGCTCCTTGGCCTCGCCGATGATCTTCTGCATGTCGGCCTTGAGCTGGTCGTCGAGCACTTTCTTGTCCATGATCGCCTGCAGCAGGCCGGGGCTCATGGTGTCCACATACTGGTACAGGTGACTCTCGAACGGGCGCACGTCCTCCACTGCCATGTTGTCCAGGAAGCCGCTGGTGCCGGCAAAAATGATAAGGATCTGCTTGGAGAACGGCAGCGGCGAGTACTGGTCCTGTTTGAGCAGCTCGACCAACCTTTGCCCGCGGTTGAGCTGCGCCTGCGTGGCCTTGTCCAGGTCGCTGCCGAACTGCGCAAACGCCGCCAGTTCCCGGTACTGCGCTAGTTCCAGCTTTAATGTGCCGGCGACCTGGCGCATGGCCTTGATCTGCGCACTGCCGCCTACGCGGCTCACAGACAATCCAACGTTCACCGCCGGGCGGATGCCGCTGTTGAACAAGTCGGTCTCCAGATAAATCTGCCCGTCGGTGATCGATATGACGTTGGTCGGGATATACGCGGAGACGTCGCCCGCCTGGGTCTCGATGATGGGCAGCGCGGTAAGCGATCCGCTGCCGTTCTTCTCGTTGAGCTTGGCGGCGCGCTCCAGCAGACGTGAGTGGAGGTAGAAGACGTCGCCGGGATAGGCCTCCCGCCCCGGAGGACGGCGCAACAGCAGCGAGATTTCGCGATAAGAAGCAGCGTGTTTGGACAGGTCGTCATAGATACAGAGCGCGTGCCGGCCACTGTCGCGGAAATACTCGCCGATGGCGCACGCAGCATAAGGCGCGATGTACTGCATGGGCGCCGGCTCGGACGCCGATGCGGCCACCACGATGGTGTAGTCCATGGCGCCGAAGTCGGTCAGGGTCTTCACCACTTGCGCGATCGAGGAACGCTTCTGGCCGATGGCGCAGTAGATACAGATCAGGTCGCCGCCCTTGTTGTTGATGATGGTATCGATGACCACGGCGGTCTTGCCGGTCTGGCGGTCCCCGATGATCAGCTCGCGCTGGCCGCGGCCGATGGGGATCATGCTGTCGATGGCCTTCAAGCCGGTGGCCATGGGCTCGCGCACCGGCAGGCGGTCCACCACGCCCGGCGCCAAGCGCTCGACGGCGTTGTACTTGTCTGTGACGATGGGGCCCTTTTCGTCAATCTGTTGGCCCAGGGCGTTGACCACGCGGCCTACCATAGCGTCGCCCACGGGCACGCTCATGATGCGGCCGGTGCGCCGCACCTCGTCACCTTCCTTGATCTCGGTGTACTCGCCCAGAAGCACGCTGCCCACCTGGTCTTCTTCCAGGTTCATGGCAATGCCGGAGACGCCGTGCGGGAACTCCAGCAGCTCACCAGCCATGACCTTGTCCAGGCCGTGCAGGCGGGCGATGCCGTCGCCCAGCGAGATGACCGTGCCCACTTCGTCGACCGAGATCTTGGACTCGTAGTTCTCAATCTGTGCGCGGATGATCTTCGTGATTTCGTCAGCTTTGATGGTCGCCATGCTATTCGCTCAGTGCTTCTTTCAACCGCTGCAACTGGCCGCGGATTGAGCCGTCGTAAACCGTGCTCCCCACTTTCACCACGGCGCCGCCCAACACCGCGGGGTCGGTCGAATAATGAGCGCGCACCTTGCGCCCGGTGATACGCGCCACTTGCGCTTCCAGCGCCCGCTGTTCCTCGGGCGAAAGCTGGCGCGCGGTGGTGACTTCGGCCTCGGCGAGCCCCAGCCTTTCGTTCAACTCCAGAGAAAACTGCCGCAGGATTTTCGGCAGCGCTGCAATGCGTCGGTTGTCGATCAGCAGCGCCAGGAAATTGCGCACCATGCGCGATGCGCCCATGCGCTCCACGATCGCGCCTAGGACGGCGTGTTTCTGCCGTGCGGTGACGGACGGGTTTTCCCAAATCGTGCGCAGCTCAGGGCTGGAAGCCAGCAGGTCGGCAATGGAGCGCAGCTCTTCCTCAGTCTTGCGTGGGTCGAGTCGGCGCTCAAAGACCACATCGGCAAAGGCGCGGGCGTATCTGCTGGTGACTGCCGCCATCAGAGGCCGTCCTTGCCGAGTTCGTCAACGAACGCCCGCACCAGGTCCTGGTCGGTTGCGGGAGTCACCTGGATACGCTTCTCCGCCAACGAAACCGCCAGTTCGGCCACATAGGCCTTCAGCTCGCTGCGTGCCAGGCGCGCGGCCGCGGCGATCTCCTGTTCGGCGCCCTGCACGATCTTCTGCTTGTCTTCCTCAGCGGCAGCGCGGATGCGCTGCTCTTCCGCCCGGGCATCAGCCTCGGCGGCCGCTTGCATCGAGGCAATCTCGCTATCGAGGCGGGCGAGCCGGTTCTCAATCTCCGTCAGCCTGCGTCTGGCCTCCTCGCTGGCGCGGCGCGCTTCCTCAATCTGTCGCTGAACGGCAGCTGTACGGTCACGGAACAACGCCGGCACTTTCGTCTTCAGCAGCAGGAAGATCAAAAGCGCGATGACCACGAAGTTCAACACGATGCTGAACCAGTAGGCCGCGTTGGGACTCAGCCCCAGCAGCCGTCCTAGTGCCTTGACCGAGGCTGATTGCTTGAACTCAGCGTGCTCGTCGTGCGCTTCTTCGTGTTTGCCCGCCGCCTCTTGCGAGGCGTGGGCAAGTTGCTGCTCTGTGCTGGGAGAGGTCCGTGCCGCCGCATTTTCGTCGTGTGCCGGTGCCGGCTCGCGTTTCTGCTCGGTTTGTCCCGGCGGTTTGGAGTGCTCCTGCCAGGCGAAAGCGAATGAGGAAAGCGCCACGACAGAGGCGATGAGCACAAGCTGCCTGGCGATGCCGTGCGACTTCATGACTGACGAATGCCTGCCGGAGCCTGGGCAAAGGTTGCAGGTTTCAGAATGCTGCGGATGATTTCGGCGGCCAGGGACTCGGCCTCACTTTGAAGGGTCCGCTTGGCTTGGGCCACGTCATTCTGGATGGCGGCCCGGGCCTCGCGGATGCGCGCATCGGCGGCGGCACGGGCTTCGGCGATGGCGGCTGCGCGCGCTTCCAGCGCCTTCTGGCGGCGGCTCTCCCGGGCCTTGTATAGTGCGACCTTGGCCTCGCGGATGCTGCGTTCATATTCTGCCGTGCGGGCCTCCGCGGCGGCGATATCGGCACGCGCCCGCTCCAGCGCTCCTTCGGTCAGCGCGCGGCGCTCACTCAGCACCTCGACCAGCCGGTTGTGCACCAGCAAGCGATAAGAGACGTACAGGATAACGAAGAGGATTACGGTCGGGATGGCGCGCAGCAATAACTCCCCGACCTGCCTGAGGGTTTCGTCCATGAAAACGCTGATCCGGCCCGGAGATTATGCGGGTAGCAAACCGTTCACGTTAACATCCGCTCCGGAATTGTGTCAACGCAGGGAAGCCGGGATGATCGCGGATTTTCATACACTTAGCGGCATCGCGGAGAGCGCGGACCGAAATGAAGTCCAGCCGCAGAAGCTCAGGTATTGGTGGGTGACTTGACTTTCAAGGTAAGAGGTTTACCATTAATTTATCACCTCCGATCCGATTCAGGATCGAGTGGGCCGGTAGCCAAGAAAAGTCACCGCTTCTTGGCAGTCGGCCCATTTTTACAGCAGTACTCAGTATTCGGTAATCAGTATTCAGTCGAGTCCGCCACGCTTTTGCTTCTCTATGGCGCTGAGTAGGGCGTTGAGGATGCGTCCGAGTTCGGCCGAGCGCTCGAAGAGAGCATCGGCCGCCTTGGGAGCGAGAAATCCGAGATTGCGGGCGATGATGAGCTGAGTCTCCAGTTCCCCCAGCGACCCGCGCGCGTTCCTGAGAAAGTGATGGAATTCCGGGTGGGAATGCCTTGACTGTCCCTCGGCAATGTTGCTCGGGATTGAGACTGCAGCGCGTCTAAGCTGGTTCGTAAGACCGTAGATTTCTGTTCGCGGAAATGCTTCAGCGGCTCGATAGATCGCGCTCACTAGTTCAATTGATTTCTGCCACGCGATCAAGTCCCTAAATGTCTGCGCCATTAGCGAGCAACTCCTACTGAATACTGAATACTGATTCCTGATTACCGATTACTTGCTCACATAGCGCTGAAGTCTGCGCAGCACCGACTCCGGCACCTGGGCATCCAGATCCACCACACCATCCTTATACTGGCGCGAGAACACGCGGGCGCGGGCGCCCAGCAGCGATAGCGCCTTGCCCTCGCTCTGAGGAATGCGCAGATGGACCCGGCTGAGCGGGTCTTCCTGCAAGACCTGGTCGATGCGCTCGAGCAGCGCGCTGATCCCGATGCCCTTCAGCGCGGAGACGTGCACAGTGGCGTCATCGTCGCGCAGAGCTTCGCGTTCGGCAGCAGCGACGAGATCGATCTTGTTCAACACGTGAAGACGCGGCTTGCCGGCGGCATCGAGTTCGCGCAAGACCTTGTCCACCTCAGCGTCTTGCTCGGCAGCGACAGGACTGCTGGCATCAGAGACGTGCAGGATTAGCGCCGCGCGCTGCACTTCTTCGAGGGTGGCACGGAAGGCGGTCACCAGCGTGTGCGGCAGGTGGCGGATAAAGCCGACGGTGTCTGACAGCAGCACCTTGCGCCGCGAGGGCAAGATCACGGCGCGAATGGTGGGATCGAGGGTGGCAAACAGGCGCGGTGAAGCGACTACGCTGGCGCGTGTCAGCGCATTGAATAGCGTTGATTTTCCAGCATTGGTGTAGCCCACGAGCGCCACTGTGGCCACGGGGATGGACTCGCGCCGCCGGCGCTGCTGCGCGCGAATGCGTCGCACGTTTTCAACCTGCGCCTGGATATGGCGGATGCGACGATGGATGCGGCGGCGGTCGGTCTCAAGCTGGGTCTCGCCCGGGCCGCGCGTACCAATGCCGCCGCCCAGTTGCGACATCTCAATGCCGCGCCCGGTCAGCCGCGGCAGTAGGTACTCGAGCTGCGCCAGCTCCACCTGCAACTGGCCTTCGCGCGTTCGGGCGTGGCCGGCAAAGATGTCCAGGATCAACTGGGTGCGGTCGATAACCCGCACGCCCACGATTTCTTCCACGTTGCGCTGCTGCGAAGGCGAAAGGTCGTGGTCGAACAGCAGCAGATCGGCCTGGGAGGAAGCCGCCGCTCCGGCAATCTCCTCCAGTTTGCCGCGGCCGATCAGGGTGGCGGGGTCGGGCTTGTCTTTGGACTGGATGAATTCACCGACCACCTCGGCGCCGGCGCTGGTGGCCAGCTCCTTCAGCTCGGCCATGGATTCCTGGATGGTAAACCCAGGGGCCGCCTGGGCCGCGCCGCGTCCACTGCCGGTCAGTGTGGCTGCGTCACGCGCAATCCGAGGCACGCTGGCCGGAGACCTCGACGGGCGAGAGCGTGCACGATAATCGATGCCGACAAGGAAGGCGCGTTCTTTGCCTTGACCGCGAAGAGATCCTGCGAGTTTGCCGGAAGGTTCTCCGCGCGGGCGACGAATAGGCTATCCCTCGGTGCCGGAAGGAGTGGCCGCGGCGCCAGTCGCCGGTTGGGCGGCGGAGGTGGCAGCCGGTTTAGGTTCAGGCGGATGCGCCCTCATGGCCGTGACCACAGTCGAGATGGCGTGCTTGAAGATGAGCTGTTCCTGGTTATTGCTCTCCAGCACTACTGAATACTTGTCGAAAGAGCGGATACGGCCGGTGAGCTTTACTCCGCTCAGCAAGTATATGGTGACGTTGGTGCGGTCCTTGCGGGCATTGTTAAGGAATGAGTCCTGGATGTTCTGTAACGGCTTTTCCATCGACCAATCTCCGGCTGGGATGAGCACCAGGCTGCCTCCTGTACGATAAGACCTCAGCCCCGGTTTTTCAACCTGCGGCCAGAGCTGGCCAAGCTGCGGCCGGTAACCGACGCACTCACGACATTTGACAAGCGCAGCGGCAACATGGGACGATTCCGGCGTCTACTAGCTTCACACACCGACTGCGGAGGCTTCCCGGTTGGGACCATCCAAGGCGGCGAAGCAAAGGGAACTTACGCCAACTGAGTCCCGTCTGTCGGGACTCTCTTTTTTGACGCACAGCCGGGCCCACAACTGCAAACCATTCCGGAGGTCATGAATGTTTCTCGGCGGCCTTCTGGCGTGTTTGGTCCTCGTCGATTTTCATCCGCCCACCGGCGGCAACGATATCTTCCAGATCCTGCTCCGCTGGGTGCACTTTCTCGCGGGCATCACCTGGGTGGGGCTGCTGTATTTCTTCAACTTGGTGAACGTCCCTTTTATGAAGGAAGTGGATGCCGGCATGAAGCCGAAGATCTTCCAGGCTCTGACCTTGCGCGCGCTGTGGTGGTTTCGCTGGGGCGCGGTGGTGACGGTGCTGGTGGGCATCGCCTACTGGATGGTGCTGCTCGCCGGCAACGTGGAATCGGCACACTCCCGCGGCATGATCGATGCCAACATGGGCAAGGCAAGCTGGAGCTTCTTTCTGATCTGGATTGTCGCCTGGGCCATCATCAACGGACTGCTAACGCCGCTCAAAGGCGCTCTGAATAAAGGCCCGGTGCTGGCCGTGATTATTGGCGCGGTCGTCGCGGCCGCCAGCTACCTCTACATTGCCATGAATCCCGAGCCGTGGTGGAGTAACAACGTACTATCCATTGGGATCGGTGGCGGCATGGGTCTTCTGATGCTGCTCAACGTGTGGGGCATCATCTGGCGCAACAACAAGAAGATCATCCGCGGAACATTGGCGGGCTCGCCGCCGGCCAACGCTGCCAACCTGGCCCGCCAGGCGTTCCTGGCCTCGCGTGCCAATTTCTTTCTTTCTTTTCCCATGCTGTTCTTCATGGCCTCCGCTAGTCACTACGCCATGTTTGGGAAATAGAATCAGAGCGCGTAGGCGCAACCACCGTGGGTTCTCCCAAGTACAAGGAAGGCATCGCGCTGTTCAATGCGGGCAAGTTCTTCGACGCGCATGAAGTGCTGGAGGACGTGTGGCGTGAGGCCATCCGCCCCGAAAAGCCGTTCCTACAGGGACTCATCCAGATCGCGGTTGCCCTGCATCACTACTCGACCGGCAATCTCGTGGGCGCGAGATCGTTGCTGCTTCGAGGCGCTCGAAATCTCAGCGACTATCCTGATGCCCACGGCGGCATCGATCTTCGCCGACTGCGAGTGGCAGCAGGCGAGTGGGAAAATGCGCTGGCCAACGGAACGTCGCCGCCGGCGCCACCCCGACTGGAGCCCGCCTCGCCCGATGCTAGAATCAACTCTCCCATGAACAACCCGTCAACCGAGCGCAGCCTTGCGGTTGAGGCTGCCGTGAAGGTCAGGCAGGTGCCGCTGCTCGACCTGCGCCGCCAATACCAGACGATTCGCGAGGAAGTGCTGGAGGCGGTCGAGCGCGTGTGCGCCACCCAGCACTTCATCCTGGGGGAAGAGGTGGCGACCTTCGAACGCGAGGTTGCTGCCTGTGTCGGAACGGAGCACGCGGTGGGCTGCGCCTCCGGAACCGACGCTCTGTGGCTGGCGGTGGTGGCGTGCGGCATCGGGCCGGGCGATGCAGTGGTCACTACGCCCTTCAGCTTCTTCGCCAGCGCCAGCTCCATCGTGCGCGCGGGTGCGCGCCCGGTATTTGTTGACGTCGATCCGCAGACGCTGAATCTCGATCCAGGCGCGGTCGAGCGCAGGGTCGCGCAATCCAACACTGCTCGGCTGCGCGCCATCCTGCCTGTGCACCTGTTCGGGCAGTGCGCAGATATGGACAGCTTGCAGCGTATCGCCGACGAGCACCATCTGGTGATCATCGAAGATGCCGCTCAGGCGTTCGGGGCAGCACGGCGCGGCCAGCGGGCAGGATCATTCGGTACGGTGGCCACGTTCAGTTTCTATCCCACCAAGAACCTCAGCGCATACGGCGATGCGGGCTGCCTGACCACGGACGATGACACGTTGGCCAAAGGTGCCCGCCGGCTGCGCAATCATGGCAGCCGGGAGCGCTATTTTCATGACGAAATCGGCTGGAATTGCCGTCTCGATGCCCTGCAAGCCGCCATCCTGCGGGTGAAGATGCGATACATCGAGCAATGGAACCAGGCACGCCGGCTGCGTGCCGCCAGCTATGATCGGCTGTTCGCCGCCGCGGGCCTCACCAGCGAACCCGATTCTTCTGCGCCGGTTCGGGGGCTGAGGACCCATCCTGACGCATTCCACATCTTCCATCAGTATGTGGTCCGCGTCAGCCGCCGCGACGAGTTGCGACAGTTTCTCGCCGCGCGAGGCATCGGCACGGAGATCTACTACCCCCTTCCTCTCCACCTGCAAAAGTGCCTCAGATACCTGGGTTATGTCGAAGGCGACCTGCCGGAAGCTGAACGTGCCGCGCGTGAGGTGCTGGCTCTGCCTATGTTTCCTGAGATCACGGAAGAGGAACAGAACTACGTCGTGGAACAAATCGCGGAGTTCTATTCATAGACAGGCGCCGCCGGCCTTCGGTCGTCGGCTGTCGCCCCTAGCGCTTCTACGCTGCGACAGGCTGCGCCAAATGGCGTAGGGCAAAAGCGCGGTAGCGATGGTAGTCGCGCTGGAGGCGCGGTTCCTCCTCGGTGCCGCGCAGGGCCTCCGCCGCCATCCGGCAATATCCCAGGCGAAACATTGTGTAGGCGAGCAGAAAGCCTGGGAGGCGCGGGCGCGGATCGTCGCCGCTCCACTGCTGGTACTGATGCAGGAAGACATTTCTGGCAGCAGCATCCATGGCCCACTCGACGATTGCCCCGGCCAAGTCCCAGGCGATGTCGGTGGGGCCGGGATAGAAATGATCATCACCATGGCTGACCGCGTCGACCTTCAGGATCTCTCCTTCACTGTTCAGCAACCATTCGTGCGGGTGCATGCGGCCGTCGGTCACGATTAACTTTTCCACGCGCAGGTCGGCATCGACACCCTCGCCGAACTCTTCATGCAGATTGGTCGAGAGCATGTGTGCCAGATCGGCAGGCTCACGCTCAGTGGCAAAGTTCTCGCGACGGAAAGCGCAGTAGCGGGCCAGATGATCGATCAGGCTTCGGCTCAGATCGCCCGGCATTAGCGACCGTGCATTGAGCAGGGGGTACTCTACAAAGCCCCCGCCCGCGGCGCGGGCAGGAGGACCGAAACGCGCATCGGAGAGGAGTCGAGCTCGCGCGAACGCCTCCGCGCCAAACCGCCCCAAGCCTTCGAACTTGAACAGCCGCTCTTCACCTGCCGATAGATATTTCAAGCGTTCAAACTGCGTCCACGATGCAGGCCAGTCCGCCTGCGCCGACAGAAATCTCTCTCGCCACCGGCCGGCAGAGATATTGGTCGGGGTCTCGGAAGGAATGCGCGAGCCCGACGACACCACATAGGTCGCAAATCTCTGCCAACGGGCGGCGGCATTCGTTGCGTGCAGGGCGGCGTGAGCTGGCTTCCCGCTGCACAGGAAAGCAATGCGCTCCGCAGGCACTCCCGCCTCCAGCAGGGCCTCGCCGACCGACAGAAAAGACGACCCGCTCAACCCCGGTCCCTCATCCACCACCCAGAATTCGGCGGCATCGCGATGATTGGCAACCCAGGCGCTCTGTTCCGGAGTGAATTCGAGGGTGCGGTTGAAGGGATGTCCCGTGGGACGCAGGGTGATGCGCGCCGCTCTGGCGCCGCGCTGCTGCAGGGCCGCCAACACGACCGCGCTGAGTGTTGTCCCGATGCTGCGGATGCCCACCAGCGCCACCGGCTCGGCCCGCAGCGGAATGCGCCGCGCCAGCTCGGCGTAATCCAGAGGATGCAGGGCATAGTACGCGAAGCCTTCTGGAGCAGATATTGTCAGCGTGTCGGGGACGGGTAGGCGCTCAAGCCCCGCGGAGTGATCGGCTCGCGCGTGGGAAGCGAGCGCGGCGGCCAGCCTGTCGGTGACGTGCGCCATGTCGGCCGCTGCAGCGGAGCCTGCGTCCGCCAGGGCGCACTCTAGTTCACCGGCGCGCAGTAGCGCGTCGGCAATGCTGTCTTGGTTGAAACTGGTAGAGGAAGCCGCGCGGCTCCACGCGGCCAGGAATCCATCGAGCAGCCGCGGGCCGGAGACATGCTCGCGGCCATCGCGGAAGACCAGCATGCAGGGACCTAGGCAACTCTCTTCTTGCCACCACGCGCCACACGTGGGGATCGGGCGACGTCACCGTCCTTGTCGATGAAATAAAGATAGTTGTTATCGCGTTCGACGGCGCGCTCCACCAGCACTTCGGTCTTGCCCTCGCCCGACTTTGGCTTGCGGCAGACGTTGCCCGAACCGTCGAGAAAGTAGAGATACTTCTTGTAATCACGCTCCAGGTTCAGCTTCTTGACTTTTTCCGCCATAAATCCCTCCCGCACTTGGATTCGCATTGGCGGTCGGCTGATGCCTACGAAACCAAAGCTGTGCAGGAGAGTCAGGTCAGCGACGGCCTTGCTTGCGGCGGGGAGCACGACGAGCCTCCGCCGGTTGCTTTTCCCCAGGCGCGAGCACGCGACGCACCATGACGCCGTTGAGCTTGAAGGTGCGCTCGCTGATTGCACTCGATGCGTCCTTAAGGCGGAGGGTAAAGACTGGCAGCGTACCTTCGTCGACGAACGACTGCGTGCCCACGCGGACCGGGAGCTGGCCGTTAAGCCGGCGTTCACGATATGCGGTCTCGTAGCGGTCGCGCTTCGTGTTCCAGGTAAAGACACGAATCTGGTTGTAGTCAAACGGCATGCCGTCCTTGGGATCGGTCAGCACTACCAGGTACTGCGGCACTTTGCGACCGTCGTCTTCCACGTGGTTGAGCACGAAGTAGGCGACGATGCGCTGGCCTTCGGCGTACTGGCCGACCTCGAGCGGGATGTCAACATCCACCATGCGGGACAGCAGCCAGCCCACGCGCCCGCCGGCCGCGCGCACCAGCCACCAGTCCTCCACCGCCGGCGGTTCCGTTCTGGCGCCTGGCTTCGGTGCGGCCTGCGCCACAGGCTTGGGTGTGGCGGCGCGCTCGAGCAGTTCGATCTTCTCGCCTTCGTTTAGTTGATACAGCTTTTCGCCGTCCCGTAACGGTGTGGAGTGCAAGTTGACATTGAAGCGCGTCAGGGCCGGAGCCTGCGCGGGATCGGAAGCATGGCTCTTAGCCAACTGCTGGAAGGCCTTGTAGACCTCTTCGCTTGCCAGGTTGCGTTGCTCGACCCAGCCTTCCTCGCCGCGCTCGGTGCGCACGCGTACGAAGCGACGACTGCGCTCCAGCACCTCGACCCGCTCGCCATTCTTTGCCGTGCCGACCTTGTTGTAAACCGCGGCAACGCGATCGCGCAGGGTGAGCTGCGGCGCGGCCACATAGGCGTATTCCTTGGACTCGCCGGCATTGCTACCGCAGCCGGCCAGGAGGGTCAAGACTATGGACAGAACGGATGTTTTTAATGCGCGGTAGATGATCACGGCGAAAGGCAAGAATAACAAGCGGGAGGGTAGAGTGGGAAAGTTAAGAGCGGCAACACTCTGGCCCATGGATCCTATTCGCCGAAGCACACGCCGATGGAGCGGGCGGTGTGTACCAGTTCCCCTTTGGGGTCGACACGGCTTTTGGTTCCCACCACACGTTCAATCTCCACGCTTTCCACGCGGCCACTTTGCAGGCACACCATGCGCCCGAACTCGCCCCGTGCGACCAGATCGACGGCGGCCACCCCAAAGCGCGTGCTCAGAATACGGTCGAAAGGGGAGGGCGAGCCCCCGCGCTGGATGTGTCCCAGAACGGTGACCCGGGTCTCTTTCTGGCTGCATTGTGCGATGGCGTCGCCGATGAGGTTGCCGACCGAACCGCCACGGCTCCCCTGCTGCAAGTCATGCTGCGGTTCCCCCGGCACCTTGATGCCCTCCGCCACCACCACGACCGTGAAGCGTTTGCCTTCGCGGTCCCGCTGGTTTACGAAGTCGCAGACTTTCTGGATAGTGAAAGGAATTTCGGGAATCAGGATGACGTGGGCGCCGCCGGCAATGCCGGCCTCGATGGCGATCCAGCCGACATCGCGCCCCATCACCTCGACCACCATCACGCGATGGTGCGACTCCGCGGTGCTGTGAATCTTGTCGATGGCGTCGGTGCAGGTATGCAACGCCGTGTCAAAGCCGAAGGTGGTCTCGGTGGCGGAGAGGTCCTTGTCGATCGTCTTGGGCACACCGACTACATTCAACCCCCGGCGATAAAGATCAAGGCCGATCTTCTGCGTGCCGTCGCCGCCGATCACGATCATGGCATCGATGCCCAGGGCGCGCGCGTTCTCAAGCACGCGATCGGAGTAGTCGTGCACCACTTCCCTGCCGTTTTCCACGATCCGGTACTTGAAGGGGTCGCCGCGATTGGTGGTGCCCAGGATGGTGCCGCCGCGCGGCAAAATGCCGCTCACCGTATCCAGGTCGAGCCTTAACGACTTCGTCCGCGGCCAGACCAGGCCATCGAAGCCGTCCTGGATCCCAATAACCTGCCAGTGGTAGCGCAGGATGGCGGTCTTAGTCGCGGCCCGGATGACGGCGTTGAGTCCAGGGCAGTCGCCCCCGCCGGTGGAGATGCCGATGGTGCGAACAGTGGCCATTTCGCGGTTGCGGGCGCGGCGCGACCGAGCGCGCGCGCACAGCCCGCCCAAACCGCCGATTCTACAACAGCGATGAAAGTGCGGACCTGATCGTCTAATTCACGGTAAGCGCAACTGAGTTGCTGGTGACGCTGCCCAGCGTTGCGGTGATGTTGGTGGTCCCCGCAGCCACGCGCGTGGCCAGCCCGGAACTGCTGATAGTCGCCACGTTGGTGTTGCTGGAGTTCCAGGTAACCGCGTTGGTGATGTTCCGCGTGCTGCTGTCGGAGAAGGTGCCGTCGGCGGTGAACTGTTGCGTGGGGTTGCTGGCGTCTAGAGGCGTGGGGTTGGTCGGAGTGATGCTGATTGACGAAAGCGCCGGCTGGTCCACCGTCAGGCCGACAGTTGCCGAAACTCCACCCTGGCTGGCAGTGATGTTGGTGGAACCCGGCGAGACGCCCACTGCGACTCCCGCGGTGTTGATGGTGGCGATGGCAGTGTTGGAAGAAGTCCAGGTGGCGGTGTCGGTGACGTCGCGCGTGCCGCCCCCGGCCAGCGTGCCCGTCGCCGTGAACGGCTGCGTCTCGGCCACCTCGATGGTGTCAGAAGCCGGTGAAACGGAAATCGAAACTAGGTCCGAATCATCCACGAAGAAGTCGTCGCACCCAAACACCATCAGCGCGCAAACCAGCAGTGCCAAAAAAGCCACAAAGAGACGCAGGTTCATAGCAACCTCAGTATAAGACTTCCGGGTACGGACAACCAACGGGTGACGGGAATCGCGCGTCTATACTGAAACCATGGAGGGTAACCACTTATCGCGCGTAACGCAGCGAGGGGGCAAGTGGCTGGCCCTGCTGTTACTGGCATGCCTGGCGGCATCGGATGCATCTCCAGAGTGCGACGGGCCGTCTCCTGCCACCAGCGCCACCATCCCTCTTGGGCTTGCCGATTCGGTGCGCGCCCACATGGAGTTCCTCGCCAGCGACGCCCTGCAAGGTAGGGGCAGCGGCACGGTCTATGAGTTCAAGGCGGCCGAATATGCTGCCGCAAAGCTGCAACAGTACGGCATCCAGCGGTTGCCGCGTGGCAGCTATGTCCAGGAAATTGGGGTGAGGCGGCGCACGGCCGCCTCGCCTTCGGTGCTTAGCCTCCGCACGTCCGCGGGCGACATTCGCTGGACGCATGGCCGCGAAATCGTGGCAGTTCGCGTGACCCAGGCGGAAATCTCCGGCCCGCTGCAAAGGATCGATGCCGGCAAATCAGTCGAGCTGATCTCGCCACAGCGCGGAGCATTCGTCTTGCTCACGCCCAGGACCGGGCAGGGTGCGCCGCCGGTGTGGAGACAAGCCTACGAGCTGAGCGAAGGCGGCGCCGGGGCTGTCTTGCTGGCGAAGGGCGCCGCCAGTGACCAGCGGAACTCGCGCCGCAAGTTGCTGCCCCAGGTCGGCCCACAGCTCGAGGGCGTAGGAGGCAGGCTGATCGGCGAGAGAACCGAAGTCCTGCTCGGTGATGAGGCCCTGAAAATCGTGACGAGCCTTCCCGAAGGCACCCA
>DASYTX010000039.1:0-2703 GCA_036001865.1 Terriglobales bacterium | reverse complement strand
AGCCGACGACCACGCCTCCACGCGGCAGCGCCAGCACCAACACACTCGGCTGGTTGGCGTAGTGGCTGAGCTTGGCCGCCAACTCGCGCCCTGCGTGCGTTCGATCGCGGAAAATCATGCCGGAATACCCGCTTCCCTGCTGACACGGTACTTCACGAACTGGTAGCCCTCTGGCGTGATCGTCGCCCGCTCGCCGTCGCTTACGATCAGGCGCTCCTGTTCCAGGAATGCCAGCCACTGTTCGAACTTGCAGCCCTCGAAGAGTTCCGGAGAGCGCCGCGCGGCCACCAGGTAACAGCCGTGCAGCCGCTCGAGAGCCAGCCCTTTGGATCCCGAGCGGCAAATCAGCTCCAGCGCCGGCACCTGGGTCTCCCAGATCATGGCGCGCTCCGGGTCAAACGCCAACGTCAGCGGCAGAACGCGGTAAGGACGCGGGGGCGACAACAGCCGCCCTGGGACGCGCCGGCGCTCCCGGCGCTCCTTTGCGTTGGCCACCGCCAGCACTACTGAGATCAACAGGAACATCAGCAAGGAAGCCAGGACCATGACCAGCAGCGGCATGTGCGCCTCCTCATGCCCGGGTAGCAGGGCTGCCTGCGACGGAGGAAATTGTAGCTGAGAAACGGGCCGGGCGGCGTCAACTCAGTCCAGCAGGCCCGGGCAAAGACGCTATACTTTTCGCCCGATCCGGCACAGCCGCGTGCAAACAAAACGGCCAGCCCGCAGGCCGGCCGTTGAGGAAGGTCCAGGCTTACCCTGTCGACGTCTTGCGCGCCCGCTTACGTGGCGCATGCTGCGCCTCGGACGCCTGTCCGGAAGCTGCGCTCACTGCCCGCACCGGAGGCTTTCTCGCTTCGGCCAGGCTCATCTTCAGGGCCTCCAGAATGTCTACCACCGGCGCCATATGCACCGGCGCCGGCGCCTCCACCGTCGCCTTCCCCTGCTTCTTGGCTTCGATCAGCGACTGCAGGTTGGCGCGGTACTCGTCCCGGTACTTTTCCGGCTCAAACGGCGCCGCGAGTGAGTTCACCAGCGTGGTCGCCAGCTCCAGCTCTTTGTCTTTGACCAGCGACGTGTTGGTGCGGAACTCGTCTACCTGGCGGATTTCGTCGCGATAAAACATGGTGTGCAGCAGGATGCCCTTCTCGCCCGGCCGCAGGATCACGATGTGCTCGCGATTATGCATGGCGATCTTGGCCACGCCCACGTGCCCGCTCCGTCGCAGCGCTTCGTAGAGCAGCGCGTACGGCTTCTCGCCCGCTTCCTCCGGCGCCAGATAGTACGAGCTTTCGAAAAAGATCGGGTCCACTTCGTCGGCCTTGACGAATTCCAGGATCTCCATCGTCTTGGCCGTAGTGGGTGCGACCTTCTTGATCTCTTCCTCTTCCACCACTACGTACTTGTCTTTCTCGTACTCGTAACCCTTCACGATGTCGGCGCGGGTGATGGGCTTGTCCTCGAGCTGGCAGTACATCACCATCTTGATGCGCGAGTTGTCGGTCTTGTGGAGCTGGTTGAAGCTGACGGTTTCGGCGCGTGCAGCGCTATACAATCGAACAGGAAGCGACACCAAGCCGAACGTGAGGTGTCCCTTCCAGACTGTGCTGGCCATATGGGATTCTCCCCAACAGAGGTTCTTTCGGGGGGAAGACTACATTCAAGTAGCTTACCAGAGAGGCCGCGGGAGTGAGCAAGTCACTCGATGAATACCGCCGCAAGCGCCGCTTCGAGCGCACTCCCGAGCCCCCTCCACCCCGTGTAGCCCAGCCGCCCGGTGTAGCCCGGTCGCCCTCGACCGGGAATCGCTTCTACATCCAGCGCCACAGCGCCCGCCGCCTGCACTATGACCTGCGCCTCGAAATGGACGGCACGCTGAGGTCCTGGGCCGTGCCCAAAGGCCCGACCCTTGACCCTGCTGAGAAGCGCCTGGCTGTGCACGTCGAAGACCATCCCCTCGACTACGGCGAGTTCGAAGGCACCATTCCTGCTGGCAATTACGGCGCGGGCACGGTCACTGTATGGGACAAGGGAACATACGAATGGCTGGGCGAAAAAACTCCCGCTCAGCAATGGGAGGCCGGCGACCTCAAGTTCCGCCTGCACGGACAGAAACTCATGGGCGAGTTCGCGCTGGTGCGCATGAAGGGCCGCGGCAAGGGAAACGAATGGCTGCTCATCAAGAAGAAAGACTTCGCCGCCAAACCCGGCTGGGACCCGGAAAGTGATCTCAGCAGCGTGCGCAGCGCAGCCAGCGATCCCGCGCAAATTTCTGGTGCCGTCCGCGCCGAAATGCCGAGCAAGTTGACGCCCATGCTGGCAGCCATCGGTGGCGCGCTCCCCGTAGGCGCCGAGTGGGTTTACGAGGTCAAGTGGGATGGCGTGCGCGCGCTGTGCTTCATGGAGGGTGGGAAGCTCCGGCTCGTCTCCCGCAGCGGCAAGCCCATGGACGCGCAGTATCCTGACTTGGCTACGATCGTGGATTCCATCGCCGCCGAGAGCGCTGTCCTCGACGGCGAGATCGTTGCGCTCGACGAGCGCGGCGGTCCCAGCTTCGCGCGGCTTCAGCCGCGCATGATGGCCAGCACCCGCTCCGCCGCGCAACTGGCGCGCTCCCAACCCGTCACCTTCTTTGCCTTCGACCTGCTTTACCTCAACGGCTACGACCTGCGCCGGGTTGCGCTGACCGAACGCAAGCGCCTGCTG
>DASYTX010000038.1:0-7540 GCA_036001865.1 Terriglobales bacterium | reverse complement strand
CCCGCGCGCCACTTCGCCCTGCGCTCGCTGGACCGCATCCTGGCGGAGGCGTGGCAGCCGGACCGGGGGCTCAACCACGTGATCGCCTATTCCGATCCCAGCGCCGCGCGGCGTGATGTTCCGGGCCTGCTTGACGACTATGCCTTCACCGTCATTGCCTGCCTGGACGCCTACCAGACTACCGCCGACCTGAGCTATTTCAATTTCGCGCGGCGCATCGCTGACGCCATGATCGAGCGCTTCTACGATCCGGTCGGCGGCGGCTTCTTTGACGTGGAGCGGGCGCGCAGTGCGGGGGGCGAACTGGGGGCGCTGGCGGCAGCCCGCAAGCCCTTCCAGGATTCGCCCACGCCTGCCGGAAACTCCGCGGCGGCCATTGCCTTGCTGCGGCTGCATTCCTATACCAACGACCCCGGTTATCGCGAGAAGGCCGAAGACACGCTGGAGGTATTTGCGGGGATCGCGCCGCAGTATGGGATTTTTGCCGGCACCTACGCCATTGCTGCGGTGATGTTCTCATCCCCGCATGTCCAGGTAGTGGTCGTGGGAGACGGCGAAGAGGCAGAGCGGCTGGGTGCGGCGGCGATCGCGCCCTTTGCGCTAAACAAGGCGGTGCTGTGCCTGCCGGAAAACGAGGCCATCGCACAGAACCTGCCGCCAGCGCTGGCCGAGACCATCCCCAACGTCCCCGGTCTGAAGGAGGGAAAGACGGTGGCGGTGGTGTGCTCCAACTTCACCTGCAGGCCGCCCATCGCCAACGCTGAGGAGCTGGCAAGAACGCTGCGGGACTTGATTTCCGGCAAGTAGCGCAGGCAAAGTCGTCCGTAGTTGGCGGGTCAGCGTGCCGGCAGTTTTTCTTCCAGCGCTTTCACCAGGTTCACCGGATCGCTCACGTCCACCGACAAATCTGCCAGAGGCTCATTGGCGTCGCCAGGTGGGACGTAGACGTACACGATGGGTACTTCGCGGTCGATGCCACGCAGCTCATCGATGATCGTCTTCCGCTGGTCTGGGCGGATGGAGTGGCCAATCACTACGGCAGAAAAACCGCCGCGAGACAACAAGTAGCGTGCTTCCTCAGGGTGGCGTGGCGAGGAAACCGCATAGCCGGCTGCGGCCAGCACGTCATTGCGAGTCACCAGCAGGCGGGTGTCCCTACTGACGGAAAGAATCCTCCGGGACATCGCAACAGGCTACAGGCGATGGGATTGAGTGTCTATACCGCCTAGGGGCGGGTCACAAGCATGAGACTCCCGGGACCGGCAAAGTCGAAATCGTGGCTGACATGGCTGGTCTGCTGCTCGATGGTGAAGAAAACCTCAGCCTTGCAGGTGCGACAAGGCGGAAGCAGCTCGCCACGTATGACGGTCACCCGGTGCGGCGGCCGATGATGGCCATGATTCACGAGATAAATGCCGGTGACGGGAGCGTGCTCTCCGGGTTTGTAGGCCCGCTTTGCGCGCCGTGGTGCGGCTTTCGGCATACCCAACAGCCCGAACTACGGGGAGGAAGAATACGCCTGTACTAAAGGCGACTACTTAGAAGTAGAGCATTTACTTGGGGTTGTAAGACTTGCAAATCTACCGGCTTGGCCTGGCACCATCCCTGACCCGCCAGTCTGGCGCTGCGAGTCATAGATGCAAGAGGGGGGCGTTGACACAAGAGCCTTTGTGGAAACAATTAATCAGCCCTATAATCAATCCGGCCTCTAGAAGATCGGGGGCATGCGTTGGCTAAGAGGTTCGGCCCTGATGTCTGCGCCACCTGCTCTCGGTTCGCCGCCTACCCTGCTCTGCATCGATGACCAGGAGTCAGCCCTTAAGATCCGAAAGCTCTTCCTGGAGGCGCAGGGATACAAGGTGCTGATTGCATCCAGCGGCCGCGAGGGGCTTGAGCTGCTCAAGGCACATCCGCTAGACGCCGTAATCCTCGACTACCGCATGCCGGAGATGGATGGCGCCGAAGTGGCGGAGAGAATGCAGCAAACCCACCCCGCGCTCCCAATCATCGTGCTTTCCGGCTACGTCGCAGACCTTCCCGAACGCCTCAAGTCCATTGCTAGAGGATTCGTAGCCAAGGGCGGGTCACCGGCAGAGCTTCTGAACATCCTGGCAGAAGTGCTGGGTGGCCAACCCCTGAAGCGACCGCCCAAATCGGCTGAGGTCCTGGCGGAAAGTGCCGAGCAGGTGGAGCGCTCGAAGCGGGTGGTCTCGGAAAACCTGCGGCGGCTGGAAGAGCGGAAGCGGGTATCCCGAAAAGCCTGAAGTCCCGCGCCTGGCTTGCTGTTGTCGCGCAACAAGGAGTATCTTTCCCGCGTGAGAGCCAATGGCAAGCCCGGGAGATCAAGCAAGAACAAGAGTAGTCTTCCCAACTCCTACACCGAGCGCCGTTTCGACGTGGTTGCCATTGGTACGTCCGCCGGTGGCCTGAACGCGCTGCGGGTGGTGTTGGAGCCGATCCCGGAGAGCTTCCCCAGCAGCATCCTGGTGGTGCAGCACCTCGATCCGCAACACAAGAGCCTCCTGGGGGACCTGCTAAGCCGGCACACCCGGCTGCGGGTCAAGCAGGCACAGCATGGGGAGGTGCTTTTGCCGGGCGTAGCCTATCTAGCCCCTCCCGACGAGCATTTGCTGGCGGGCCCGGGCAAGGTGCAATTGGCGCATACGCAACTGGTGCACTTCTCGCGGCCTTCCATCGACCTGCTGTTTGAATCGGTGGCTGGAACCTATGGTTCGCGCTGTATCGGGGTGGTGCTCACCGGCTCGAACAAGGACGGCGCCAACGGCACCCGCGCCATCAAAGAGGCCGGCGCGGTGACGATTGCGCAGCAGCCGGACACCGCCGAGTTCAAGGTCATGCCCTGTGCTGCCATCGCCACAGGCTGTGTCGACTGCATCCTACCCTTGGACGAGATTGGAGAGGCACTCACCGAACTGTGCCTCGGTGTCCGCGTCTTGCGATGAGTCCGACCTCGCTCAAACAACTCGTGCAGCAGCTCGCCGAGGAGCGCAACGTCGACTTTCGCGGCTACAAGCCATCCAGCCTGGAGCGCCGGTTCCGCCACCGGATGTTCCAGGTCAAGATCGGCGATTACGAAAGCTACGCCGCCTATATTCGCGAGCATCCGGAAGAGGTGAACAACCTTCTTAACACCGTCCTGATCAACGTCACGGAATTCTTCCGCGACCCGCCGGTGTGGGAGATGCTGCGCAAGGACATCATCCCTCAACTTGCCGAAAAGATGAAACCGGGAGACAGCTTGCGCGCCTGGACCGCGGGTTGTGCCAGCGGGGAAGAGACCTATTCGTTGTGCATCCTGCTGGCGGAACACTTCGGCTCCAACCTGAAGAACTATGACGTCAAGGTGTACACCAGCGACCTGGACGAGGAGGCGCTGAACATCGCGCGGCGTGGGCAGTATGCCGCCGACAAGTTGCGGCACGTGCGGGAGGGGTGGCGGGAAAAGTACTTCCAGGGGGACAAGCTGGTGCGGGTGAATCGCGATGTCCGCCGCATGGCGATCTTCGGGCGCAGCAATCTGGCATCCGATCCTCCCATTTCGCACATACACTTGCTGCTCTGCCGCAACGTGCTCATTTATTTCAATAATCAGTTACAGAAACAGATTCTTTCCCGGCTGCACTATGCCCTGGAGCCTAACGGCGTGCTGGTGCTGGGCAAGTCGGAATCGCAACTGAGTCATTCCGACCTTTTTCGCCCAGTGAGCACGAAATGGCGAATCTTCCAGCGCACCACCGCGGAACGTCGCGACCCTCGCCGGGCGGTCGTGGTGTGTGAGGAGGACGACACGGTTGCGAAGATGCGACAGGAGTACTCGGCGCTAAAGCTCTATCACGAAACCATCCTGGGCACTCTGGAACCGGGCATCCTGGTGCTCGACACCAAGGACGTCATCATCAGCGAGAATGAGGCAGCGCTCCGGTTGCTGGGCTTGGACAACATGCGGCTGATGGGAAAAAGCCTCGCAGAAACCGAACTTCCGGCCCGTTGCCCGGAGCTGGCCGCGCGGCTGCAACTCAGCCACACCCAGCCGAGTAACGACCAGCGAGTCGAATTCGATCTTGAAAGCGAGGATGTAAACCGCACGTTGGCGATCACCGTGAAGCCTATCAATAGTCCCGGCGGCGGGCGGGCCGGGACCCTCATCTACCTGGAGGACATTACCCCGCGGCGGAAGCTAAACCGCACGATCGAAGAATTAGAGACCACCGCGACTGAGCTGCAGTCTGCCAACGAAGAGCTGGAGACCACCAACGAAGAACTGCAGTCTACTAATGAAGAGCTGGAAACCACCAACGAGGAGCTGCAGTCCACCAATGAAGAGCTGGAAACCACTAACGAGGAGCTGCAGGCCCTTAACGAGGAACTGGGCACCACCAATGAAGAGCTCGAGGTGCGTTCGCGCGAGGTGGACGAGCTCAGCGCACGGTACGTGGAGACCCTGCAAAGCCTTCCCTGGCCAGCCATGCTGGTGGCGCCAGATGCCAGAGTTCAGCTATGGAACGCTGCAGCGGAGAAGGTGTTTGGGCTGGGGAGTAAGTCGGTAACCGGCCTGACGGTAAAGCAGCTTCCGATCTCGGAAAAGTTGCGTCCGATAGTCGAACGTATTTACCGCGGCGCTTTAGTCCAGGGGAAACCCAAAAAAAATCTGAACGTCTACGTCGAAACCGGAACTTACCGTGGACCGGTCGACATGCACGCAATTCCTCTCACTTTGGACGCTACTGCCAAGGGCGTGCTGGTCATCTTTCAGACCTTTATCGGCGTGGCCACATCCGCCAAGGCCATGCGGGTCCACGCCGTCCTTACCCGCAGGGGCCAGGGACGCAGGCGTCGTCGATAAGCCCGGCGAGGGTTGTGGTGCTGCGCTCCAGACACATTTCTGCCGACCATCAGGTGGTGACCGGCTCGGGCGCGGCCGGCCGCGAGTATTCACACCTGACCACGACCGGCTCTTCGTCTGCGGATTTGATTTTGCCGCGGCGTGGCTTGGCGTCCTCTTCCTCTGCAGTCCTCTTGTTATTGGGGCAGGCGATCATCGGGCCTGATTTCAGGTTCTTGAGCACCAGATAGGGACTGCCGCACTCCGGGCAGGCTTCCGCGATGGGGCGGTGCGCGCAAGTGAACTTGCACTTCGGGTAATTCGAACAGCCGTAGAAGATGTTCCCGCGGCGCCGCGCTTTCTTCTCCACGATTTCCCCGCCTTTGCACTCGGGGCAGGGCACGCCAATATAGTTCTGCTTGATCCACTTGCACTGCGGATATCCGCTGCAGGAGATGAACTCGCCGTAGCGCCCGTGCCGCATCACCAGGTTGCGGCCGCACTTGGGACAGGTTTCTTCCAGCGGAATGTCGGGAACTTTCTTGGCCTGGTCCAGGCGCCGCGTGGTCTTGCACTCCGGATAGCCGGTGCAGGCCATGAACTGGCCGAAGCGCCCACGCTTAAGCACCATCACCCGGCCGCAGTTCTCGCAGTATTCCTCCTGCGAGGTCTCCTGCAGGTCGGCGGAGTCGAGGTCAGGCAGGTCGATAGGATTCTCTTTGGTGAAGGTGCAGGACTCGGGATCGTTCTTGTCGTACGCGCTGCAGGCGTAGAAGGAGCCGTGCTTGCCCCACTTGATGACCAGCGGGGAGCCGCAGCGCTCGCACTTCTCCTCCGTGGGCTTCTCCATGCGCTTGATGTTTTCCATGTGCTTCTGCGCATAGCGAAGGTCCTTCTCGAATTTCTTGTAGAACTCGGCCAGGGTATCGGTCCACTTCTCCTTGCCTTCCTCAATCTCGTCCAGCTCCTCCTCCAGGCGAGCGGTGTACTGGAGATCGAAGATGTCGGGGAAGTTTTCCACCAGCAAGTCGGTGACGACCAAGCCAATCTCGGTGGGGACAAACTTGCCTCCGGCCTTCTGCACGTACTGACGCTCCTGGATGGTGGAGAGAATGGCGGCGTAAGTGGACGGGCGTCCGATGCCGCGCTCCTCCAGTTCCTTCACCAGTGAGGCCTCGTTGTAGCGCGGCGGAGGCTCGGTGAAGTGCTGCTCCGGCTTCAGCGCCTTGAGCGCCAGCTTCTGACCGGCGGTGAGCGGCGGCAGCTTGTGCTTGAGCGCCTCGTCTTCCTCGTCCTTCCCTTCCTTTGACTCTTCGTAGACCTTGAGGAAACCGTCGAACTTGAGCACGGAACCAGTGACGCGGAACAGGAAGTTGTCACCGTTCGAGCGGGCGTCGATGTCGACCGTGGTCTGATCGAAGACCGCCGGGTTCATCTGCGAAGCTACAAAGCGCTGCCAGATCAGCTTGTAGAGCTTGAACTCGTCTTCCTTGAGGTACTGCTTTACTTCATCGGGATGGCGCGCCACGTTGGTGGGGCGGATGGCCTCGTGCGCATCCTGGGCGCCCTTCTTGGACTTGAACGTGTTGGGCGATTCCGGGAGGTACTGCCCGCCGTATTGCCCGCCGATCATTTCGCGTACCTCGGCCAGAGCGTCGTTGGAGACGCGGGTAGAGTCGGTGCGCATGTAAGTGATGAGGCCGACGGAGCCTTCTTCGCCCAGTTCGATGCCTTCGTACAGCCGCTGCGCCAGCATCATGGTGCGCTTCACGCTGAAGCGCAGCTTGCGGGCAGCGTCCTGCTGCAGCTTGCTGGTGGTGAACGGCGCGGCGGCGTTGCGGCGGCGCTCCTTTCTGTCCACCGAGCGTACCAGCCACTCGGCATTCTCCAGCAGCCCGCGAAGTTTTTCCGCCTCCTCGGCGTTGGGAACTTCGGTCTTCTCATCGCCGCGGCCGATGAAGCGGGCGTCGAAGGCTGGCGGCTTGCTGGCGCTGAGATGGGCGTCGATGGTCCAGTATTCCTTCTTGTCGAAGGCCTTGATCTCGCGCTCGCGCTCGACGATGAGGCGCAGCGCGACTGTCTGCACCCGCCCCGCGGAAAGCCCGCGGCGCACCTTGTCCCAGAGCAATGGCGACACCTGGTATCCCACCAAGCGATCCAGCACGCGGCGCGCCTGCTGCGCGTCCACCAGGTTCTGATCGATTTCGCGGGGATGTTCGAAGGCCTCCTTGACGGCTTTGGCGGTAATCTCGTTGAAGGTCACGCGGTGGACGGGGATGCCGTTGCCGGACTTCTTGCGCTTGCGGCGGCCACCGGCGCCGTCTTCGGTGAGTTCTTCAGCCAGATGAGCGGCGATGGCCTCACCTTCGCGGTCAGGGTCGGGAGCGAGGTAAATGGCCGCGGCGGACTTCGCCATCTTCTTCAGCTTGGAGACCACCTTCTCCTTGCCGGGGATGACGATGTAATCGGTTTCGAAGTCGTTGGCAATGTCAACGCCAAGAATGCTCTTGGGCAGGTCCTTGACGTGGCCCAGTGAGGCCTCGACCTCGAAGTCCTTACCGAGATATTTGTTGATCGTCTTGGCCTTGGCAGGCGATTCGACGATGACGAGTGATTTTGACAATGTTCCTTCTTCCGCTCACAAACTAGCACGAGTTGCTCAAAAGCTGCTAGCTACTAGCTGCTAGCCGCTAGTGT
>DASYTX010000037.1:0-8607 GCA_036001865.1 Terriglobales bacterium | reverse complement strand
TGCGATAGATGGAGATTCGCTCCTCGGATGCGGTGAACTGCTCGATGAAGTGACACTTCATGAAGTCGCCTTCCGCGCGGAAGCGCTCCAGTCCTTCATCGCGCGGCAGAAACTCCTGCGCATAGGGCAGGTCGCGGTCACGCAGCTCCTGCATCTTCTTCTCGATCTTCTCCAGGTCCTCGGGGGTGAACGGCTTGTCGCGGTAGAAGTCGTAGAAGAAACCGGTATCAGTGGGCGGGCCGTGGCCCAGTTTGGTCTCGGGGAATAGCTCGAGCACCGCCGCCGCCAGCAGGTGCGCCGAGGAATGGCGGAAGACGGTCAGAGCTTCGGGGTCTTTTTCCGTGAGGATGCGCAGCTTGGCATCGCGATCAAGCGGCCGCGTGAGGTCAATGAGATCGCCGTTGGTCTTGGCCACCAAGGCAGCGTCGGCCAGGCGCGGGCTGATGGCGCGCGCGATCTCCAGCGGCGTCGTGCCTCTGGGCACCTCCTTGACGCTGCCGTCGGGAAGCGTGACGTGAATGCTCTCTGCCATCGCGGGAATCACACTATGCGCTGAAGCTTTCGAGTTTATTCAAGCCGACGACAACCTTCAACCGACTCGCTGAGTTTCTGTATCATTGCTCGGCGATCTCGGCACCCTCGGCGGTGAAACAATTCCCTCTCCCCGCACATCCTACTTAGCGTATGGAAGCACAAATCAAGCTGGGCCGGCTGTTCGGCATCCGCATCGGCCTGCACTATAGCTGGATTATCATCGCCGTCCTGATCGCGCTCTCCCTGGCGTCACACTTCGCATCGGTGAACCGCAACTGGCCCCCGACAGTGGTGTGGGCAGCAGCCATCATCACCGCGCTGCTGTTCTTTGGCGGCATCGTGTTACACGAGTTAGGACACGCGCTGGTGGCCAAAGCGCGCGGCATATCTGTGCCCTCCATCACGCTGTTCGCTCTGGGCGGCGTGGCGCAAATCGAAAGAGAGAGCGGCGAGGCCAAGACCGAATTCTGGATGGGCATTGCCGGCCCGCTGGTGAGCGTGGCCTTAGGAATGATCTGCCTAGGCATCGCGCGCGGCATGGGCTGGGCTCCGATGGCGGACCCGGCGACACCGGCCATGGCCGTGCTGGTGTGGCTGGGCTACATCAACCTGGTGCTGGCGGTCTTCAACATGATTCCCGGATACCCGCTGGACGGCGGACGGGTGCTGCGCGCCATCGTCTGGTGGTACACGGGCAGCATGGAGCGCGCCACCCGCGTCGCCGCTGGCGTCGGACAGCTCTTCGCCTACGGCTTCATCCTGCTGGGTCTGTGGCGGTTTTTCTCCGGGCAGGGCTTCGGCGGGCTGTGGCTGGCGTTCATCGGATGGTTCCTGCTGGACGCGGCACGCTCCAGCTACGCGCAGGTGGAAGCCATGGCGCTGCTGCGCGGCGTCCGCGTGCGCGACGTGATGACCCCGGACTTCGCCATGATCGACACCGATATGGACCTCCAGTCACTGGTCGAAGAGCGCCTGCTGCGCACCGGGACACGCTGCTTTCTGGTCGGGAAAGACGGCTACCTGGTCGGCCTGATCACGCCCCACGACATCGGCAAGATCGAGCGCGAACGCTGGCCCGAGACCACGGTGGCACAGGCCATGCGCCCGCTGCGCGAGTTGCGCACCGTCTCCCCGCAGACACCGGTGACTGACGCCCTCGACCTCATGTCGCGCCAGAACGTCAACCAGGTGCCGGTGGTCACCGAGGGTCGGCTGGAGGGCCTGCTGTCGCGTGGCCATGTGCTGCAACTGCTGCAGACCCGCGCCGAGCTGCACATGTGAGTTCGTCGTCGGTCATCGGTCGTCCGTCGTCGGCTTTCAACTGTTGCAGCTTTTCCCTTCGCCGAACGCTAGCTTTTCGAGCCCTCGAAGAGGGCGCAGGAATGTAGCCCGGGGCGTGAGCCCCGGGTAGAAGTGGGAGAAACGCGCAAGCCCCGGAAGGGGCGAAAGAGGTTCTCACGCACACCCGACATCTCTTCGCTGGCCTTGCCCCATCCGGCAACCAGCAACACCCCAGCCCCGCAGGGGCGACATTCATTAGCCCAGGACGTAAGTCCTGGGTCGGCCAACAAAGGTGAGCGAGTCCCGTCAGGGACGGCACAAGGCAGTGGTCACGCCGACGACCTGTTTCCTTCCACCCGCTTACGGAAAATTGCAAACACCAGCCGGAAAACCCACACCAGGAACGCCAGCGCACCCACGCCGGCAAGAACAAAGGTCACGAGATGGACCTGCCCCGTGGCCAGCCGGCTGATGAACGCCAGCACGAACCACACTGGGACGTACACCATGATGCTGAACACGAGCGACGCCAGCGCGCTCAGCACTGCCGCCTTCAGCACTGCGGTATTGGCGCTCATCCAGGCGCCATTCTACTCGCCGCAGCCGCACGTCCTGACGCTCGCCCAGCGCTACGCTACAATACTCGGCATGTCGCAAGCAGCACAGGCTGGCACGATGCGGGCAACGGACGTGATCCGCCGGGCGGTGGTGTCGCAGGCCCCTAACGGTGTCTGCTTTGCCACCTTGGGCGAGACCGCGCTGGCCGCCTCCGATCTGGAGCGCATGGTGGCGGCGGTGCCGCGCAAGGTCGCGGCCGCACTCGACCGCAAGGCCTACTACTTTGTTCCGCTCACCGTCAGCCAGGGCGAGGAGACGCTCATCGCTGACCGCTATGACGTGGCCTTGAGCGACCAGGCCGTCTGCCATCGCAACATCAATGCCGGCGAGGCGCAGTGCGTTTTCATCTCCACCCGCCTGATGGACGACAAGTTCTCTGTGGCCTTCGAGTTCTACATCAACGTGGGACACGCCTTCGTGGAGCGCGCCGGGGTGAGCGCCGACTTCGCCGAGCTGGCTTGGAAGCAGGTAGAGGAGAAGGTCCGCGGCGAGACCAGCTTCGACGCTAACGAGCTGCGCAAGCTCGCGACCACTCCCGGCCCGGACGCGGAAAAGGCCAGGACCGAATACTTCTCCGCCGCCTTCGCTGATGCTGTCGCCATCTACATGCTCTCCCTATACATCGATGTGGATTACTTCGAGCTGCGAGAGCGCGAGTATCCCTTGCTGGCGCCCGCCGCTTTGGCCGAGCGCCTGCGCAAAGTGGCCGAGCTTTTCCCGCCCAACCCTGGCTTCGAATTCGCCATCTACTACCGCCGCCGGCAGTAACTCCACCGCCGAGCAAGGTGTAGCCCGGTCGCCCTCGACCGGGCACCTCCAGAATCGGAACCCCTGCCCAACGCATTGTCATTCTCAAGCTCGCCTTGGGGCCGAAGAATCGCTACGCTTGGTTAGAATCTATCTAGCTGTCTCATAAAATGCCTGACCGGATCTTGCGGTGGGAGCGCGGGCCTTTCAGGCCCGCGAAAATGCTGCCTGGACCGACAGGCTTTAGCCTCGGTCAATTTGAGGTCGTCCTGTTGCCGATGGCTTCGAGGGCGCTTCGTATCAGGGCACGACTTCCCTCGTGCCGCTCGCGGGCTATACCAGCCCCGCAGGGGTGGCATTCATTAGCCCAGCACGTAAGTGTGAAGATAGAAACGAGCGAGTCCCCCTAGGAACGGCACATTTGGCTGAAGTCCACGGCGAGTGCCTGTCTTGCCTCTGCGTCCTCGGCGTCCTCTGCGATTAAAATCCTTACGAATGATTGCCCATCTCCGCGGCCGCCTGATCTCTAAACACCCCAACCAGGCCATCGTCGAGGCTGGCGGCGTCGGCTATGACGTCAATATCAGCGTGCCAACCTTCTCCGACCTGCCTGCCGCGGGCAGCGACGTTGCGCTGCACATCCACACCCACGTGCGCGAAGACGCGCTGGCTCTGTACGGTTTCCAGCGCATCGAGGAGAAGCAGCTCTTCGAGAAGCTCATCCACGTCAGCGGTATCGGCCCCCGGCTGGCAATCACTATCCTCAGCGGCATGGCCACCGCCGAGATGGTTGCCGCCATCCGCGGCAATGACTTGGCGCGCCTGACCCGTATTCCGGGAGTGGGCAAGAAGACTGCCGAGCGCATGGTGGTCGAATTGCGTGACAAGCTCGAAGGTTTCGGCGCTGCCCCCGCCGCGCCCACACGCACCGCAGTCGAAGAAGACGTGCTTTCCGCTCTGGTGAACCTAGGCTACCAGCGCGCCGCCGCCGAGCGCGCCATCACCGCCGCTGCCAAGAACGGCCAGAGCGCCTCGTTCGATGCACTGTTCCGCGAATCCTTGGCCGTTCTGGCAAAGTAAAGCCACCGAGGCACGGAGACGCAGACAACCACCGCGTGGCCGCGGATTTCTCTTAGAATTCCTACCCTTCGGCCGGGAGAGCTCGGCCAGGAGAGTGCTCATGGCAAAGACTGCATCCGCAAGAGGTCCGAATGCCGCTGCGCTTCGCAAGCACCTGCTGTACCTGCTAGAGGGCGGCAGTGCGCATATCGATTTCGACGCTGCGATTGCCGGCCTTCCGGCCAGTCTGCGCGGGGCCTCTGTGCCCGGCGTACCATTCACGCCGTGGCGGCTGCTGGAGCACATGCGCATTGCGCAATGGGACATCCTGGAGTTCAGCCGGAACCCCAAGCACATCTCACCCGCATTTCCAGACGGCTACTGGCCCAAGGACGATGCGCCGCCCGACGTGCGCGCCTGGAACCGCAGCGTGGCCGGGCTCCGCAAGGACTTGAAGGCCATGCAGGAGTTGGTGGCAGACCCCAAGACAGACCTTTTCGCGCGCATTCCCTGGGGCACGGGCCAGACGATCCTGCGAGAGGCATTGCTGGTGGCCGACCACAATGCTTACCACTTGGGACAAATGGTCATGCTACGCCGCTTGCTGAAGGCATGGCCGTAAGCCGCCGCCTCCTCTACTCGGCACGAAATGTCCGAGGGCCGCACCTCCGCCCTTCGGATGCCTTTTTGCCTTCAATTCGTCAATCCGTAAATCCTTCATTCCTCCGTGCCTCCGTGGTGAAAAAGAAACTATGTCATCTTCTTCGTCGGAGCCGGCTTGTTCAACGACACCACCACATACCGCCGCCCGGCCTCTCCCTGGCTCTCGGTCTTCAAATCGGATTCCTTACGCAGCGCGAGGTGGACGATGCGCCGCTCGCGCGCGGACATGGGGCTGAACTGGAAAGGCACGCCGGTCTTCCGCACTTTTTCCGCGGCCACGGCGGCGGCCATGCGCAGCTCCTCCAGGCGATTAGCGCGGTAGTTCATGCAGTCGAAGCTGACCTTGTCGTGCTCGTCAGGCTCCAGGCGCAGCATGTTGAGGGCGAGGTGCTCCAAGGCAAGCAGCAGCTCGGCGCCGCGCTCCAGCAGCAGCTCGCTGTCGGAGCCGGAGAACTCTACGAGAATTTCCGGCCGCTCCCAATCGCGGTCGTCCTTCAGCACAGGATCAACCAGGATGCGGTACTTCAGGCGAAAGCCGCCCTGTGCGATCAAGCCCTTGAGCAGCTCGTCGATGCGTTTGGCGGCGGCAACTTTGTCGGGGATGGGCATTCGCTTGTGCCGTTCTGAGATCCAAGGGTGGCGCCGGCCTTCAGGCCTGCGGGTGACGCTTCACTTGGCGTGCCGCTTGCGCGCTTGCTTTTCCATGTGCTCGCGCATCTCGCGGCCGAAGGCCGTGCGGTTGACGATCACCTGCTGCACGATGGCGATGATGTTACCCAGCATCCAATAGACCCCCAGGCCGGCGGAAAGCGACCAGCTTATGGCGCCGATCATCAGCGGCATCATGAAGGCCATCATCTTCTGCTGCGTAGGATCCATTCCCCCGGTCGGCGTCATCTTCTGCAGCAGGAACATGGTGACCATGATGCCGATAGGCAGGATGTGATAGGGGTCAGGTGCGGAAAGATCGCGCACCCACAACCACGACGCGTGGCGCAGTTCGATGGCCACGCCTAGCATGGTGTAAAACGCGAACAGGAAGGGCATCTGTAACAGCATAGGGATGCAGCCGCCCACCGGGTTCACACCCTCCCGCTTGTAGACTTCGGACACCTCCTTGTTCATGTCTCCCCGCCGCGGGTCGGTCAGCTTGTACTTCTTGTACTTTTCCTGGATAGCCTTGATCTGCGGCTGGACCTTCTGCATCTTCAGCGACGACTTCATGGTCGTCCACTTCAGGGGGAACATGGCCACGTTGATGACGACCGTGAGGATCACGATCGCCCATCCCCAGTTGGGCACCCAGTGGTCGTGCGTCCACTTCAGCCACGTGAACAGGGGCTTGGCGATGAAGCCGAACCAGGAGCCGAAATCGACCAGTCCCGAGAGGTCGGGCCCATGATATTCGCCCTCGCCACCGGGGCCCATAGCGGCACGCTCCTCGCGGGTCAGCGAGGCATGCACCGATTCCAGTACGTCGAGCGCCTTAGGCCCTACAAAGACGCGCTCGCGCGTCACACCGGTGACGCTGCCCACCGCCGCGCCCAGCACCGATACCTGCTGCATCTGGTTAGGGTCCGGCTTGTCCAGGTTCTTGGGGATCTGGATGGATTCGTGCAACGTGACCAGCACGGCATTCTCGGGCTCCTCGGGAAGGAATACCGCGCCGAAGTACTGATCGACCGTCCCCGCCCAGTGGAACGGGCCCCGGATGGTGTTGCCGCCCGACACCTTCTTCGGCTCGAGCCGCTCGATCTTGTTGCCGAACTGGTACTCGATGCGCGCCGCCGCATAGGAAGCAAGCATGGTCTGGTCGCCGAAGCCAGCCGGCCATGCAGGAAAGGCCTGCACCGGACTGCCTCCTGTCTCAACCGAAGTCTCGACCGTCACCACGTAAGAGTGGTCGAAGCGAAAGTCTTTGCGCACCACCAAGCCCTGATCGGCATACTCGAAGGTCAGCGACGCCGCCGCGCGCTGTTCACCGGAAGCGCTGCCCACGTAGAGGACTTCATTCAGTCTCTTGCGCAGCCCGGCATCATGGGTCCACAGCGAAAGCGGATAGCCATACTTGGGCGCGGCGATGGCGTTGACCAGCTCCAGCGGTTCGCCGCGCTCGTTGCTGTACTTCTTCAGTATCCAGGATTTGACCTGCGCGCCCCGGTTGGTGAAGGTGATCCGATACAGATCGTTTTCGATTACCGTTTGCTGCTCGCTCGTGGCCTGCCGCGTGGCAACCGTCCCCGGCGGAGATGGTTTCGCCGCCTGGACAGTGGCCTCTCCCGCAGGC
Source organism: Terriglobales bacterium (assembly GCA_036001865.1). GTDB lineage: Bacteria > Acidobacteriota > Terriglobia > Terriglobales > Acidobacteriaceae > DASYTX01. The sequence goes on along the minus strand of DASYTX010000037.1, from coordinate 1,418 downwards.
TGGGCCTGCGGCGCCGGCGCTGGCGCGGTCGCCTGCGGAACAGGGGGAGGGGCAGCGCGCTTGGTGTAGCGGGTGATCAGCGGCTGCATCAGCGCGATAACCAGAAAGGTCAGCGCGAACGCCAGCAGCAGCCGCTTCTGCGAGCCCGGTTCTTGTTGCGGATTTTGGAAATCGTTCAACTCAGTTGCCAGTCTTCGGCAGTCGCTGGTCGTCCGCCAGGTTCTTTGCTGACCACTGGCCGCTGACCACTGACCACTTCTTTTCCACCGGATCGTAGCCGCCCTTCACAAAGGGATGGCATCGCGCCAGCCGGGCGATCGCCTTGAGCGTGCCGCGCGTGGCGCCGTAGCGCGCGATCGCTTCCATGGCGTACTCGGAGCAGGTCGGCACGTAGCGGCACGCGGGCAGGAACATGGGCGAGATGAACCGCTTGTAGCCGCGCAGCATGACCAGCAGGAGCTGCTTCATCGCTGTCCGCTCCCGCTGATTTTTTCGAAGGCGCGCGCCACCTCCGCCCGTAGTTCGGCAAAATCCGCCGCCAGGACCGACCGTTTGGGATTGATGACCACATCCACGGCCACCGGCAGTTGCGCCAGCTCGAGGCGCACCGCCTCGCGCAGGCGGCGGCGGATGCGGTTGCGCTGTACCGCACCTCCGGCAGCGCGGCCTACGGTGAAACCCACGCGTGGCCCGGCGCCGGACTGGCGCGCCAGGTAGAAAACCGCCAGGTTGGAGGAATAATGCCGTCGGCCCTCGCGGTAGACACGGTCGAAGTCAGCATGCTTGAGGAGTCGCGCCCGGGGTGGGAACGGAAGACCTTGCGCGGTGCGGCTCGCCATCACGTCAGCGGCAACTTGCATGTGGAATGCGACTGGGAAAGGCCTACTCCCGGAAGCCAGGCTTCACCGACACGCGCTTGCGTCCCTTGGCACGCCGCCGCGCGAGCACCGCTTGCCCGCCCTTGCTCCGCATGCGGCGGCGAAAGCCGTGCGTCTTCGAGCGCCGACGACGCTTGGGTTGGAATGTGCGCTTGGGCATTTATGATTGCGCTCCCACGATGCAAAAATTTCCAATGCGCAAAGCACGAAGTATATCCGAGCCGTGCAGCGTCGGCAAACCGACTCGCCCCGCCGCGCATCGTTGGCCTGGCATCGTCCGCTCTGCACCAGTCCCGCGTCATTACCAATTAACTACTTGACACCCGCCCGTCTGCCGCGTCCCAAAAAAAATTTGTCGGCGGCGCCGGCGGAAGATTTCCCGTTGCGCGAAAAAATTCGTGCTAGTATCGAAAGCCATCAGGAAACCGGAATGCTCCTTCCGGTTGCAGGTTTCTGTGGCCCTGCCCTCGGCCAGCCGGCACGAGGCCTACTGCGACAGGAACAAGGGTGCCACCACCGGCAGCGCCGCCGGATCGCCGC